>CAVHPV010000006.1:0-53800 GCA_963638045.1 Faecalibacterium sp. CAG:74
GAAGGTTGTATAACAGGATTAGTTTTTCTAAGAATGAAAAAGACGGGGACTCCTTAAGAGAAGGGAGCCCTCTTTTTGTAATAAGGAGTTGCGTATGAGTATCCGTGTCCATGCCCTTGAAGGCTCGATGGTTTCTACTTCTAAAGGGATAGAGAAGCTGATAAGTGTTATAAAACTCAGCGGAGACGACACTTCTGTCTTCGTCCTTCCTCCGCCACTTAATCCTTCCCTTACATTCAACAGACTTTTAGAAATGGCAGAGAAGAGGGATGACAGTGTCTGGTCTCTTCTTGAAATGAAAAAAAAGGGATGGCTTGACCTTGTCTCCTCATCGCTTTCTCCCGTGAAGGCCATGTCCGTAGCTGAAGAGATAGAGGCTTCCTTCTCGGATGTCTCTGATATTATCAAAGCTGTCTGGATCCTCCGTGACAGGAAAGGTGGTTCATCGGACTACCTGGAAAACCTGACCTCGTCATTTCTGGCTTCAATCCTGCTTTTCCGCATGAAGGAGGAGGGAATATCGTGTGAGGTGCTCAAACCTTGTGATATCATCGGCAACCCCGGGATTGTGAATGGTAAGAAGACAGTCATAGTTGCGGGAGAACTCATCTATTGCGATGAAGACAGGGATGCCTCAGGCAAAGAGCGTGAAGAGGAGGGCTGGGGGGAATATACCGCTTCCCTGATTGCCGGGGAACTTTCCTGCCCTTTGACATTCTGGAATCAGAAGTCCCTTCTTTATTCTGCAAGCAAGAAGGATGTTCCGAATGCACATATAATCAGGCACCTCTCATATTCTGAGGCTACCGAACTTTCCTTCTTCGGCGCTCCTGTTGTCCATCCCCATTCATTCATCCCTGCAATGAATGCTGACCTTACCCTTTCACTCCGTTACTGGGGTGATATCGAAGAGGAAGGGACACTTGTCACAAGACAGGCTGATGCGGATGACAGGGGAGTTAAGGCATTCAGTGTTGTAAAGAATATTTCCCTTGTGAATGTCGAGGGATCAGGTATGTCAGGTGTTCCCGGTGTCTCTTCAAGACTTTTCACCGCACTCAGGAACGAGGGGATAAGTGTAATATTCATATCGCAGGCATCAAGTGAATATTCCATATGCTTTGCAATCCCGCAGAAGGAGAGCAGAAAAGCAAGAGAGACTATTATCAGGGAATTTGACAGAGAATTGAAAGCTCATCAGATTTCCTCTGTTGAATGTGAGAATGACCTTTCAATCCTTGCTGTTGTAGGTGAGGGGATGCCGGGGTGTGTCGGTGTTGCCGGTAAGCTCTTCTCCTCCCTTGCCAGGGCAGGTGTCAACGTCAGGGCAATTGCACAGGGCTCAAGCGAACGTAATATAAGTGCAGTAATAGCCTCCAGTGATGCCGTCAAGGCGGAGAGGGCACTTCATACTGTGTTCTTTATGTCTCCGCAGACTCTATCGCTTGGACTTTTCGGGCCGGGTAACATCGGGGGAACACTCCTGAACCAGCTAGGACGCGAGAGTGAGCGCCTCAAGAGAGAATTCGACCTTGACCTGCGGGTAAGGGGAATAGCCACAAGCAAGAGAATGCTTCTGAGTGAGGAGGGTATAGATCTTTCTAGTTGGAAAGAAAAGTTTGATGAATATGCAATTCCCTATAATGAGGAAGTATTCCTTTCCCATATCCGGGCATCATACTATCCGCATTGGGTATTGATTGATGCCACATCAAGTCAGGAAAGGGCTAATCAATACAAGAGCTTCATAGAGAGGGGATTCCATGTAATCACGCCTAATAAGAAGGCTCCTTCCGGGCCATATGATTATTATGAGGAGATTTTCTCTGCTTCAAAGAGAACAGGAAAGAAGTTCCTCTATGAAACTACTGTCGGTGCAGGGCTGCCTATAATCGTTACTCTCAAGGACCTCAGGGAGACCGGGGACACCATCGAGAAGGTTGAAGGTATGGTGAGCGGTACCCTCTCATGGCTTTTCTCGACATATGACGGGACAGTTCCTTTTTCACAGCTTGTACTCAAGGCCAGGGAACTCGGTTTCACTGAGCCGGATCCGAGAGATGACCTCTCCGGCATGGATGTCGCCCGTAAGACTGTCATACTCTCAAGGGAACTTGGATACAGGACAGAGGTTGACTCCTTCCCGATCGAATCTCTCGTTCCTGAAAATCTGAGGGATATATCGAAAGAAGAGTTCCTGAGCCGTATCGGCGAACTTGACGAGAGGATGCTCGGCCTTTATAACGAGGCAAAAGCTAAGGGTAAGGCACTTCGTTATGTCGGAACCGTGGATGGCGGAAAATGTTCTGTCGGATTGAGGAAATTTCCTCTTTCTCATCCTTTCAGCCAGTCAAAGGGTACTGACAATGTGATACAGTTTACAACAGCCCGCTACCATAACCAGCCACTTGTCGTGCAGGGACCCGGGGCAGGACCTGAGGTTACGGCTGCCGGTATTTTTGCAGACATATTGAGACTGAGTGCATACCTCGGCTCAAAGATTTAAGGGGATAGTAGAATGATTGAATACGTGTCAACAAGAAGTAAGAACGGTGAAAGATACAGTGTGAGCGAGGCCATGCTCAAAGGGCTGGCAAAGGACGGAGGGCTCTTCGTTCCGGAGAAACTTCCCCCGATCAGCAGCGATTTTACTCTCACGAAGGGACTTTCATATGCAATGTATACTGCTTTGAAGCCGTTTTTTGAAGGTGATGAGCTTGTGGATGAACTGGAGGATATCTGTGCTGATGCATTCTCCTTTCCGCTCCCGTTACATGAATCGGGAGACAAAAGGGTCTTCATGGAGCTTATCTACGGCCCTACAAGTGCATTCAAGGATTTTGGAGCGAGATTCCTGGCATGCGTGATGGAGCGGCTTCTGAAGAAAAGAGGCGAGGAGAAGACTATCCTTGTTGCCACCAGCGGGGACACGGGAGGTGCCGTAGCAGCTGCCTTCTATAAAAGGGATAACCTTAAAGTGAAGGTACTTTTTCCGAAGGGAAGGGTTGCCGAGAGACAGCGTGCACAGCTTACAACCTGGGGAGAGAATATATCGTCGTACGAGGTGGCCGGCAGCTTTGATGACTGTCAGAGGATGGTAAAAGAAGCATTCATGGATCCTCAATATTCTGCCTCTTTGAGTTCGTCCAACTCAATTAATATAGGGCGTCTTCTTCCACAGATGGCTTATTATGCATATGCATCATCTCTCTTCACTTTGAAGTATGGTGTGAAACCTTTGATAATAGTGCCGTCAGGAAATGTCGGTAACGTGACCGGAGCATATTGGGCAAAGGAGATGGGGTATCCGATAGAGAGGATAGTACTGGCATGCAATGCAAACAGAACTATTCCTGATTACCTTGAGAGCGGGGAATACAGACCGCGTGACAGCGTGCAGACACTTGCCAATGCAATGGATGTAGGTGCTCCGTCAAACATGGAGAGACTTTTTGATCTCTACCCGACTTTCTCCATCTTCAGCGAAAACATTACAGCCTATTCTGTTTCTGATGATGAAATAAGACGTACAATCAGGGAAGTCTATGACGATGAAGGATACATAATCTGTCCGCATACAGCATGTGGAGAAAGGGTGAGGAGAGATCATTTCAATGACGCTCCATCCATAGTCGTTGAGACGGCACATCCTGCAAAGTTTAATGATATCGTGGAGCCTCTTCTGGGGGTGACAGTTCCTGTTCCACAGAATCTGTACCAGATTATGAAGAAGGAGAGCAAGGCAAAGAATATCGGTACAAATTACAGAGAGCTCTTTTGAGGAAGCTCTCTGTATACATCCGCTTTCCTGTAGTAAATAAAGAAGAGGAGTGAAACCAGTCCCCATGAAATGGCGTATGAGTACATGACCCTCTCGATTGTTGCCGTGCACCATGGAATACTGAGCCAAATGATTCTAAGACCGCATATACCGAAGACTGTGAAGAGTGTGGGGACAAGAGTCTTACCCACTCCTCTAAGTGCTCCGGAGAATATTTCAATCGGTATGTAGAGAATAAAGACAGGTGCGATTGTCTCAAGTATTCTCATTCCGATAGAGATCACCTCAGTGTCGTTTGTAAAGAGCATGAAAGCATATCTGCCGAGTGTGAGATACACTCCGGTCATAACGACGGCAATCACTGCACTCATAAAGAGGCTGTCTCTGACACCTTTTTTTGCCCTGTCTATCTTTCCCGCCCCGTAGTTCTGCCCGACAAAAGTGGTGGCGGCAATTCCGAAGGCATTGACTATCATCCAGAAGATGGAGTCAAGCTTGTTGTAGCTTGCCCATGCTGCAGCCGTATCGGTACCGAAACGGTTTACGTTGGTCTGGATTATCATGTTCGAGATATTGTACATGATGGACTGAATCCCTCCGGGAAGCCCTATCTGGAGCATCCTTGTAAGGATGACTCTGTCGACTTCAAAGGAACGCTTGAGATAGTATCTGCAGCAATCCCTGCGTCTGCAAAGGAAAAAAAGTGTCAGGAAACAGGAGACAATCTGGCTGATGACAGTTGCCTCGGCAGCTCCTTTTACTCCTCTTTTGAATGTGGAAATGAAAAGTATGTCCAGAAAAATATTTATGACAGCTCCGATGATGAGAAACCATAACGGTGACTTTGAGTCTCCGAATGCCCGGTATATACCTGAGGCCATATTGTAGACTGTAAGAAAGATTGCTCCGCCGAAATAGACATGAAGATAAGAGACGGCAAGTGGAAGGACTTCGTCGGGAGTCTCGATAAGCTTCAACAGAGGTTCTGTTGCCAGATAACCTCCCAGGGAGATAATTACGCCGAAGAAGATTGAGAGTGCAATGGCAGTATGTATGCTTTTTGAGACTCTCTCATCATTCTTTGCACCGTAGAATTGAGAAACTACGACAGCAGCACCAGAGGCAACGCCAGTGAAGAACCCGATAATCAAGTTGGTCATTGTACTTGTTCCGCCTGAAACAGCAGCCAATGCTTCTTTTCCAAGAAGCTGTCCTACAATTATGGCATCCACCGTATTGTAGAGTGTCATAAAGAGCGTCCCGAACATTATCGGAAAGAAGAAAAGAAGAATCTGGCGCCAGATGACGCCCTCAGTGATGGCATTTTCAGCTTTAACTCTCTCTTGCATAGCCAGATGATTCTATGCGCAAAAATGATAATAGTGAAGAGCCTACTCTTTCTGTAGGAAAGAAAACTTCACATCATGAGTATCATCACGCTATATATGCTCACTGTATCCTACAAACATTGCACTTTCTGAATGATATTCTTGTGCATGAACCTTTCCCGAACAGGGATTCCATCTTCTCTGTGTATTTTCCCAGTAACCTGTCAGGGACATATGCCTGTATTGTTCCGGCTAATCCTCCGCCATGAACTCTGACGGCACCTTCCCCCTGGAGAATGTGTTGACTGAGGGCGATGGCAAGGGAAAGACCCTGTTCACTAACATTTATCGGAGTAAAGACATTCTGTAGAAAACAGAATGATGAGACCCCGCTCTCATTCACGTTGTAGAGGAATGTGTCGATGTCACCATCCCTGATTTCATCAAGCATGAACTTGACTCTTTCGTTCTCTGTAAAGTAGTGGTAAGCCCTGAGGAGTGCTCTGTCATTCTGGAGCCTCTCTCTTATGTCCTTGATATTTGAAAGAAACTCTTCAAATTTCACCTCTCTCAAATTTTCCTTTCCAAAGTAAGCTGCAACCTTTCTCATTTCATCAGGCATTGCACTGTATTCTCCAGTGAGATTTGCGTGATTGCCATGAGTGTTTGTTATGACCATTGTAAGATCAAATTCGGAGAGGTCGAGAGAGAGCGGTGTAACTACCGGGTTTGAGGCGTCACAAAAGTCAATGCCGATAATCCCACCTGTTGCACAGCATGCTTGGTCAAGAAGTCCGGAAGGCTTACCGAAGTACACATTCTCGGCATATTGTCCGATCTGGGCAAGACAGAGGGGGGAGAAGCGGTCACTGTTATAAAGAGAATTGAAGATTTCTGCTATAAGAACCTCAATTGATGCAGATGAAGAGAGTCCGGAGCCGATTAATACATTACTTGAGACATTGGCTTCCCATCCTCTGATGGGGACTCCTCTTTCCCTGAATGCCCTTGCTATTCCTCTTATAATGGCGGGAGTGGTATTTTTCTCTTCCTCATGAACACTGTCATGTGCAATATCGAGGGTGCAGGGAGGAAAGCCTTCCGAGTTGAATTTGACTATGCTGTCATCTCTCGGTGAGACTGCTGCAATAGTGTCCAGATTGATTGAAGCTCCGATGACAAGACCCAGATTATGGTCTGTATGGTTGCCTGCTATCTCGGTGCGTCCTGCTGCGGAAAAGAGCATGGGGTCCTTCCTGGAAAAGAGTTCCTCATGTTTCCTCACAAGAAAAGAGAATCTTTCATCCATTTCTGTTTCATCATAAACAGAGCCGTAAAGAGAAGGGTATAGGGAATGCAAGTCTTCTTTATTCATGCTTTAAATTTTATTTATAAAGAAATGAAAATACAAAGATTTTTTGCAAAATGTAGCAAAGCAGGATAGCCGAGTTTGTGCAGTATGTATTTTTTCTTTGTTGCATATAGGGTTATTTAAGATTTTCTCGAAGGCTTTAGTAATCCCGGTAGTGAATAAAGGAAAAATGGGGATGCAAGAAAAACTCTAGACCATGATTTTGAGATATCCGATCTCGGCAAGGTTGTTCCTTACGGTGTGTATGTTGTCAATAATAACACGGGGTTTGTAAATCTTGGCACAAACAATGACACATCAGAGTTTGCTAGTGAAAGCATTCTTCATTGGTGGAACCACATAGGAGCAGAGACTTTTCCGGATGCAGACAAAATCTACATTACATGTGATGGAGGAGGAAGTAATTCGTCACGGACATGGCTGTGGAAAGCCAATCTCCAGAAGCTTGCTGATGAGACAGGACTCGAAATACATGTATCTCATTTTCCTCCAGGAACAAGCAAATGGAACAAAGTTGAGCACAGGCTCTTCTGTTATATTTCCAAGAATTGGGAAGGTAAGCCTCTCTACGACATTAAGACAGTAGTCAATCTGATTGGATCAACAACGACAAATAAGGGCCTTACCGTGAAATGTGTTGTTGACAATAAAATGGATGAGAAAGTGGTGAAGGTTTCCGATGAAGAGAAAGCCAATATTAACATCACTTTCGTCGATGATATGAATTGGAACTACATCATAAAATCGTCAAGTTAATTTTTGGCAATTCCTAACTGGGAAACCGGAAATATGAAAAATGTAACTAAATTTAGTTGCTTAATTTGGAAGATTTTTATATATTATCGGTAGGAGGTTGAAGCTTGAGCCAGAAGGATAAACTTATTAAAAAGTTGAAGTCTCGTCCGAAAAATATGACATTTGACGAGATTGAAGCTCTTCTGAACTCGCTGGACTACACACGCTCTGATAAAGGGCGTACGAGCGGTTCACGTGTAATATTTGAGAGCGACAAGCATCCTGCAATTTTACTGCATAAGCCACACCCTCGGAAAGAATTGCTTGACTATCAAATTAAGCAAATAATTGAAGTCTTGGAACAGGAGGACCTTATATGAATAATTCTATTGAATACAAAGGTTATATAGGCACAGTGGAGTTTTCTGAAGCCGATGCACTGTTTTACGGGAAAGTAATGGGAATAAGAGCATTGATTTCCTATGAAGGACAGAATGCAAAAGAGCTTATAGAAGACTTTCATAATGCAGTTGATGATTATCTTGAACTCTGCGCATCAGAAGGAAAGAAACCGGAGAAAGCTTATAAAGGAAGCTTCAATGTCAGAATCTCTCCTGAGCTCCACAAGAAAGCTGTATCTTATGCCTTCTCGCACAATACGACTCTCAATAATTTCGTTGAAAGCGCTGTTAGAAGTGCATTGTCTTCTGATCGCGGTTGATTGTTCTATTGCATTGGCCGCTCTCATTATTTTTGCGATTCTTTATCAATAATGGACCAAGTTTTCTGATTTTTCCCTCCTCAATGAGAATATTTAAGGCATATTCAAGTTCGTCTTCAGACCACTTTTTAAGCCTGAATCCATGTGACAGGATAGAATGGCGGATGAGAGCCTTTGTGAAGAACCTATGCGGCATTATCCCCCAATAGGACATGAAGGAGAGGATCTTCTTCTCGCCGGATGGGGAGTATGAATCGGGAGTACAATGGCTGCAGGCAAGGCATTCTCTGTTTTCCACTTCCTCGTTCATTGCCTCCAATAGAAGCCTTCTTATACATTCTTTTCCTGTGAATATCGGGGCTATTTTAGATTTGTCGTCTTTATTATAAAGGACAAAAGAATGGGCGTCCTTTCCATCTCTGCCTGCACGTCCTGACTCTTGCAGGAAAGACGAGGCATCAGGAGGAATGAATGTATGGATTATTGATCTGATGTCATCTTTCGATACTCCCATTCCATAGGCAATTGTTGCAAACAGCACACCATCCTTTGAAGAGAGGAACCATGATTCTGTCTTCTTCTTTAAATCAGATTCGAGAAGTGCATGGTAATAAGCTGTATCATAACCATATTGTTTTATATCATTTGCCCACTCTTCGGTCTTCTCCCGGGAGGGGCAGAAAACGACACACGGGCGCATTTCCTTATTGCTTAATATGGTAAGCATATCGTGTTTCATGGAGAGTGTTCTTACGGCATGGTAATATATGTTTTCCCTGTCAGCTGAGCCGTGAACGATGTATGGTTTTTTGCCGTTGAATATCAAGGAGATTATCTTCTTTCCTGTTTCACTGTCGACAGTTGCACTGAATGCAAAAATGTTTTTAGGCTTTATATATTTAAGTATGTCTCCGATTTTTAAGAGGGCCGGCCGGAATGACTCACCCCACTCGAGTATTGTATGAACCTCGTCTATAACAACTGTCTCAATCATGCCGTTGAGAGTATCTAACTCACCATTTCTTAGCAGGGAAAGAAGCATCTCGACATTGGTGACAATAAGTCTGCTTCTGCCTTTTCTGAGTTCATCGAACTTCTCTTTTCTTTCCTCTCTTGTCATTCCTCCTCTGAAAACTACAGGAGCAAAGCCGGAAGCTTTGAATCTCCTCTCCTGGTCGCTCATAAGGGCTAAAAGAGGATAAATACATATGGTTATTCCTTTCATAAAAAGCATTGGTGCTGTAAAGCAAAGTGTCTTTCCACTTCCTGTTGGAAGGGAGGCGAGGATTTCTGTTTTCTTTCCGCTTTCCTCGTTGTCGAGGATATGCCGGATAATCAAGGTCTGGTAAGGCCTTAGATAACTGATTTTGAGTTTCTCTCTTACTATGTCTTCAAATTCTTCTTGGTCCATACTTATATATAGGGGGATAAGTAGGATTTTGTGTTTATTGTTCAAAAATAAGAATCTTATCTAGGAATAATAATACTGAAAATAAATATTCTATCAAGCAATGAAAAAGGGTGCCCTTTCGAACACCCTTTTATAGCAACTTATTTACTTCTCTTCGGAGGATAAGCGATGATTGATGCAATTTCAGGTTTCTTCTTAAGATTGTTCACCAATCCTCTTTCACGTGCTTTGTTCACATAGTCAGGATCTTCGAAAGAGTAGTGGAAGTTGGTATGGATATCATATGTACCTTTCATGAGAGCATACGCATCTTCAGTGATGACAAGCTCTTCATCTGTCGGGATAACGAAAATCTTGACAGGAGAATCATCAGCACTGATACAAGTCTCTGCATTTCTGCAATGTGAAAGGTCATTCTTCTTTGGGTCAATCTTGATTCCGAGTGATTCAAGACCTTCTGTTGCGCCAAGTCTTACGTTCTCACCCATTTCTCCGACACCTGCTGTGAAGACAATAGCATCAACTCTTCCAAGAAGAGCTGAATATGAGCCGATGTACTTCTTGATTCTTCTGCATTCCATGTCGACACAAAGTTGGGCAATCTTGTTGCCTTCAGCTGCCATCTGGCTGACATCACGGCGGTCAGATTTGCCACAAAGCCCTACAAGACCCGACTTCTTGTTGAGGATGGTATCCATCTCCTGGACAGTATATCCTGCATTGTTACAGATATAAGGGATGACAGCCGGGTCTATATCACCACTGCGGGTTCCCATCACGAGACCTTCAAGAGGTGTCAGTCCCATTGATGTGTCAATACATACACCGTTCTTGACAGCACATGCCGATGCACCGTTTCCAATGTGGAGAATAATTACGTTCGTATCCTTGTTTTCCTTCCCAAGTAGAACGGCGGCACGTTTTGTGCAATAGAGATGGCTTGTTCCGTGGAAGCCATATCTTCTTACATTGTATTTCTCATACCATTCGTATGGCACAGCATACATGTATGCCTCAGGTGGCATTGTCTGGTGCCATGCTGTGTCCAGCACGATTGCCTGCGGGACATTTGGCATCAGCTTGCGAGCACATTCGATTCCCATGATATTCCCCGGCATATGTAATGGTCCGAGTGGAATGAGTGTCTTCAGCTTTTCAATTACCTCGTCAGTAACAAGAGTTGATTTCTTGAACATCTCTCCACCATGGAGAACTCTGTGACCTACTGCTCCGATTTCATCAAGGGATTTGATACATCCGTAAGTCGGGTCCTGGAGCATCTTCAATATGTAGTCGATAGCTTCAGCATGTGTCGGGCTTGAGAATGAAGCCTCGTATTCATCCTTGCCGCGTGACTTCTGCTCGATTGTGGAAACTTCCTGTCCTATTCTTTCGACAACACCTACAGAAAGGACATCCTTATTGTCCCAGTCATATACCTGGTATTTGGCAGAGGAACTGCCACAGTTTAGGGTTAAAATAACCATCTAAGTACTCCTTAAGAATTGATAACTTTTCTGATGATAATCTACAAAGTGAAAAACCTCCACCATGAAGACTGAAAAATACAAACTTGTTTACTTCACTATATCAATAATGACATAAAACCAAAATCATACACAATTGGATTATTATGTATGCGGTTTGGAGATTTCTTTGACATTTTCCGGCGGTGTTTGACCTATATATAGGCATGAAGTCTGTTTTTACCGTATTGCTTTTATCTCTATTTCTTATTCTGCCTCTCGGGGCACTGTCATATACATTTTCTTCCCTTGGCGAAATGGAGGTCAGGGATGGAGCCTACCGTGTCGGGGTTCGGGAGGACGGCCTGATTATAAAAACCCCGCTCTTTTCTTTCGGTTCACTGGAGGAAGGTGGGATTATTGCTCTCTTGGACAATCCCTATTCATCCTTCTCCCTTGTCCCTTCCTTCTCGATTGCTTCCCCTGATTGCGGTATCATCGGGTCAGAGCTTTCTGTCTTTGATTTTCATTTGTTCTCATTTTTCGGGAAGAGAAGGGGTATGGGAGTTTTATATGACACATCCTCATTGTCATTGGGGCTTGTATTTGGAAAAAAGTCGGAGGACTGTGATTACCAGAAGGATATCACAATGCGGATAGGAACCGATACATTCTGGTGTATTGGAGAGTACAGAAGCGGGGATGATTTCCATCTCAGGGCGATTGCGTCCATGAGTGATTACCGGGGATTTTCATTTCTTATGGTCTCATCTTTCAGGGTTTCCGTCATTGATTTTGCCTTCGGGTATGGCCATACCCAGGCATTCTCTTCTGGTGCGCAAAATTGGTATTCATATCTGAAAATGGGAATAAAGAATGAAAAGGCTGAGATAACACATTCCATCAGGCTGGCCAGGGCTCCGATCTATCTGAGGGAATACAGGGATTATGAATACAACTTCATAGGGAGGCTGACTTTTGGTGACTATATTCTGAAAACTTCAATATCAAAAAGATTTCTATGCGGAGAAGAAAAGAGGGAGGCGCGCTTTTCAATTACCTGGAAATGGCTGTCTTTTGGCTATAGACAGGACAATGGGAGTATATTTGCTTCTTTCAAAAAGGATAATGTCAGCCTGGAGTATGAGAACGGAAAACTGAACATTGCGATAAAACAGGATTTCGGGAGAGATAATATCTCTGCCGTATTCAAGATAACATCCACAAGCCGGATGAGCTGGGAAGTGACTTATGTGGTTTGATTGATGCATCTTTAAGTTGTCTTTATCAACGAAGGAAAATCAAATATAATGCGTTAAATTATATGAAGACGGAGGACAGAGTATGAAACTGTACAACACAATGAGCCGTAGAATTGAAGAATTCGTTCCTATCAGGGAAAACAGGGTTTCCATGTACTGTTGTGGTCCTACTGTATATAACTATGCACATATAGGCAATTTGAGGACATTCATCTTCGAGGATATATTGAAGAGGACTTTTCTCTTTGATGGATATGAAGTTACACACGTCATGAACATAACTGACGTCGGGCATCTGACAGGGGATGGTGATGACGGTGAGGACAAGCTGGGAAAACGCAGTAGGGAGACCGGAGAGAGTGTCTGGGACATCGCGGCATTCTATACGAAAGCATTTTTCAAGGATGAAGAGGACTTGAACATAATCAGACCCGATATCGTCTGTAAGGCAACCGACCACATCCAGGATATGATAAATCTCATAAAGGTTCTTGAGGAGAAGGGGCATACTTACACTGCAGGCGGAAATGTCTATTTCTCGATAGACACAATTCCTGACTACGGAAAGCTTGCAGGGCAGAGCCAGGATGAGAAGATGAGCGGAGCACGCATTGCAGTTGACGGCAACAAACGTAATCCCAAAGATTTTGTACTCTGGTTCACCAATTCGAAGTTCGGTGAGCAGGCTATGATGTGGGACAGCCCGTGGGGAAGAGGATATCCCGGATGGCATATCGAATGCTCTGCCATGAGCATGAAGTATCTGGGCCCTCATTTCGATATCCATTGTGGTGGCATTGATGCAATTCCAGTGCATCATACCAATGAGATAGCACAAAGCGAGGCTGCTACCGGCTCCAAGTGGGTGAATTATTGGTGTCATGGAGAGTTCCTTCTCAATGACAAGGGCAAAATGAGCAAGTCCTCAGGTGAGTTTCTGACTCTCCCCGTTGTCGAGAGTCATGGCTATAATGCACTCGATTACAGGTATTTCTGTCTCTCCGGCCATTATCGCACACAGCTTAAGTTCAGCTGGGAAGCTTTGGATCATGCAAAGGCTGCAAGGGAGAAGCTTGTCACAATTGTCGCTTCTCTCAAGAAGAATGAGCCGTCCAGAGAGCTCGGAAAGAAGGCCGAGTCTTACTATGACAGTTTCTCTTCTGCCATGAATAATGATTTGAGGGCACCCGAGGCACTCGCCCAGATGTGGCTGATGCTCAAGGACAATGATGTGAATGATTGCGAGAAGCTTTCTCTTCTTTATTCTTTTGACAGAATTCTCGGTCTTGGTCTGGATAAAATTGAGGCGAAAAAGGATGAGAAGGTTGGCTCCGATGAGGATTGGAAACTTGTAGAAGAGCGTGCTTTTGCAAAGAAAAACAAGGATTGGGCAAGGGCGGATGAAATAAGGGCAGAGCTCCTCAGGAGGGGATTTATCGTGAAAGATACTCCTTCCGGTGCAATTCTGGAAAAAAATCTGTAACCTTTATAAAGGATTAGTTGTTAGTAAGATGGAAATAAAAAGTACCAACAGGGACGATTTCAGGAAAGTATATGATGAGAATTACACTCTGCTTATGCAGGTTGCGATGCACATCGTGTACAACCAGGATATTGCAGAAGACTTGGTCCAGGAGGCTTTTGAAAGATTCTTTGTGAAGAATATGAGCTTCCCGACAATGAACGATGCAAAGTACTGGCTCCTGCGGGTGACGAAGAATCTCGCACTCAATCACCTGAAGCACAACAAGAGGGAACTCCAGCTTGTTGAGAAGGTGAAGAAGATGCCCGGCAGTGAAGTGGCCAATTATGCCGACTCTGCCAAAACGGTCATCGAGGAGGAAGAGAGGAAGAGGGTCAGACGTGCCGTTGAGGCGCTGCCGGAGAACCTTAAGCTGGTAATACAGCTCAAGGAATATTCAGGTCTTGACTACAAGGCTATCGGAAAGGTGCTCGGTATTTCCGAAACTAATGTAAAGGTAAGGGTTCACAGGGCGAGAAGAAAGCTCGAGAGTCTGCTTACTTCGGAGGAAAGAGATGTGTATTGATTTGCAAATGCTGTCAGCATACTTGGATGGGGAGTTGAAGGAGCCTTACAAGACTCAGGTTGAGGAACATCTGTCACATTGTGCCACATGTCGCAATCTGCTTGCCGGCATGAAGGGGCTGGACAGGATTATTCAATCAGATTCTTTTTCCGACGATGAATTAGATAGAAACAAGGATGCCATCTTCAGAAAACTCGACAATAAGCTCTTTACAGAAAAAAAGAAGATCAGTCTCTTCCGTCGTAAGCTTCAGATGAGTGTTCCTGCCATGATTGCCACGGCTGCCGCTGCAACCTTCATTTTTGTCGGTGGTTTTATGCTCTTCGGCACGAATGCAACTCAGACAAATGAGTTCCTGCCGTCATTCAATGTCAATGCAGACAGTGAGAATATAAGACACGTTTCCAACCGTGAGAGTCTCGATAATTATTCTCTTGAGGAGATTCTCCAATACCTGGACAGCAAGGGCTACAATGTCGATATCTCGATAAAGGGCCTCCAGCCACTGGAGGTTACGGCTCCTGCCGGTAATGCAGGTTCGGGTGAGTGATGAAGTGCGGGGAGACCTGCACTTTTATATTGGCAAGAATTGCCCCTAATTATCTAATTTGTTATCATTTCTCCAAATTGGAGGAAAAGCAGATGAAAGCCGTTGAACTTAATAAGGCTTACAATCCTAAGGATTTCGAAGACCGTATTTACGCAGAGTGGAAAGAGAAGGGCGAGTTCGGCCCGAAAGAGGGAGAAGGACACTTCTCTGTCGTTATGCCACCTCCAAATGTCACAGGTGTCCTTCACATGGGACATGCTCTGAACAATAACCTTCAGGATATTATCGTCAGATACAAGAGGATGAAAGGATTCCCGACTCTCTGGGTACCCGGAACCGACCATGCCGGAATTGCAACACAGAATGTTGTGGAAAGACAGCTGGCCAAAGAAGGCCTGAGACGCCAGGATATCGGGAGAGAGAAATTTCTTGAGCGCACATGGCTCGTCAAGGAAAAACATCACGATATCATAAAGAGCCAGCTGGAGAAGCTCGGTTGTTCATGCGATTGGAATCATGAACGATTCACAATGGATGAAGGCTTGAGCAAAGCTGTCAGGGAGGCATTTGTTACTCTTTATGAGCGGGGATTGATTTACAAGGGCAATTATCTTGTCAATTATTGTCCGAAGTGTGGTACTGCCCTTGCTGATGACGAGGTTGAATATGAAAATGTCCCGGGGAAGCTCTATGATGTCAGATACCCATATGCTGACGGTTCGGGATGGATTACTGTTGCAACCACCAGGCCCGAGACCATGTTTGGTGATATGGCTGTAGCTGTAAACCCGACTGATGAGCGCTATGCCTCAGTAGTTGGAAAGATGGTCCATCTTCCCCTGACTGACCGTGACATCCCGATTATTGCCGACAGTTTTGTCGAGAAGGATTTTGGAACCGGTATGGTAAAGATTACTCCTGCCCATGATCCGAACGACTGGGAGTGTGGCAAACGTCATGACCTTGAGCCTATAAATATCTTGAATCCGGACGGGACACTCAATGAAAATGTACCTGAAAAATACAGAGGGCTCAGTGCCGTTGAGGCGAGAAAACTTGTCACTGAAGATCTGAAGATAGGTGGATACCTCTTGAAGGAAACGGATTATAACCATGATGTCGGACATTGCTACCGCTGTCATACTGTTGTAGAGCCCTATCTTTCCGAACAGTGGTTTGTGAAGATGAGGGGCATGGCTGACAAGGCTATTGCTGCATGGAAAAACGGTGAAATCAACTTCTATCCGAAGAGGTGGGAGAACACATATCTGCATTGGATGGAGACAATCAAGGACTGGTGTATTTCTCGTCAATTGTGGTGGGGACACAGAATTCCGGTATGGTATTGCCAGGACTGCGGCGAGATGATTGTTGCAAGGGAGGATCCTGCAGAATGTCCGAAGTGTCACAGCCATAATCTTCAGCAGGATACTGATGTGCTGGATACTTGGTTCTCTTCCTGGCTCTGGCCGTTCAGCACCCTCGGGTGGCCCGAAAAGACAGAAGACTATAAGCGCTTTTTCCCAACCAACACGCTTGTCTCTGCGTATGACATTATCTTCTTCTGGATCAGCCGTATGATTATGTCCTCTGAGGAGTTCCTTGGGGTTGCGCCATTTAGAGACATTGTCATAACCGGTCTTGTAAGAGACATTCAGGGAAGAAAAATGAGCAAGAGTCTCGGCAACGGTATTGATCCACTTGAGGTGATTGATGAGTATGGAGCAGATGCAACCAAGTTTACACTTTGTTATCTTGCTGCTCAGGGACAGGATGTCCAGATAGACATGAACTCCTTCAGACTCGGATCCCGCTTTGCCAATAAGATATGGAATGCTACAAGATTCCTATTGATGAATCTTGAGGGAAGGGAACTTGTGTCCGTTACTTCGGACAAACTTTCATTGATGGACAAGTGGATTTATTCTGTTCTTAATAAGACCATCGTCGCAATCAACAGCGCGATGGATGGATATCATTTCAATGAGGCTGCAAGTGCAGTCTATTCGTTCTTCTGGAACGATTTCTGTGACTGGTACATAGAGTCAAGCAAAGAAAAGCTGCTGAGGGGGACGGATGAGGAGAAGAACATACAGGTTTCAATAATCATGGATGTCCTCGAGATATCGATGAGGATGATGCATCCGTTCCTGTCCTTCCTTACTGAGGAAATCTACCAGAAACTCCCGAACCACAAGGGTGATGTGATTATTGCACCGTTCCCGGAGGAGAGAAAGGAGTGGGAGAGCCCCGAGGCAGATGGAGCAATGGCTTATTTGCAGGATATCGTAAGGGCAATAAGGGCAGCACGCTCTTCCCTCGGGATCGGACCTGAGAAGAAGATCAGGGTAGTGCTCAGGCCGGATAAGGACAATCCTTATGTTGCATTTATAATGGATGAGAAGGATACGATAGCGTCATTTGCCGGTTCAAATAATCTTGTCATCGACACTGCCGGAAGCGAGAATACCGACGGTCAGTTCCCGGTTCACGGCCAGGGATTTGAAGCGTTCATATTTGCCAGGGATGCAATTGATGTCGAGGCTGAGATCAAGAGGTTGCAGAATGAGCTCAAGAAGGCTGTTGACAATCTGGAAGGAAGTAACAGAAAGCTTAGCAATGAGAACTTCATCTCACATGCAAAGCCGGAGGCAATTGAAAAGGAAAAGAGCAAGAAGGCTGAATTCGAAGAGACAATCAAAAAGAGCTCAGAACATATTTCACTTCTTGAATCCTTGAGATAAAAGAGCAGACCTCCCATACCGGGAGGTCTTTTGAGAGCTACCTGTGTTATTCTGCTTTCTGTGCTTTCTCAGCCAGAATCTCTATTCTTCTTTCCTTACAGAGCTTACTCAGAGCTGAGAGTGCGTTTCTTGCTTTTGTTGCTGCACTCTTTACTCCTTTTTCTGTGAATTTTTCATTCTCTGTCAGATAAATCTCAATCTGTTTTTTGATTTCATCATGCGTAGCCATCTTTTGTTCTCCTTTGTAGCTGTTATTAGAATAATATCATAACCATTGCTGTACGCAATATATAATAAGCTGAGGATTGCCACAAAAGTAGAATAAACCATTATCTCCCTGCTGTGATTAAAATTGCCATAAGCTTTTCTCAGAGCTGGTCACCTTTCCAGATGAATTTTCTCCCCCTGAGGCGTGTATAGACACTATGAAGATACATGACACATATGAATGTGATTGAAAGTACTCCCGAGAGGCTTGTTGAGGTCTTGAACTTCAATTTCTTTCCTGCCCAGAACCAGCTGATATTCAACATAAGCCACCCGGCTATCATGAGCTTCAGATAATGTATCTCCCCGTAAGCGAGGAATAATGGGGTGAGAAGCGGAGAATACGAGATGGTAATGAGAAATATGACAGCAATTACGAGAAGACAGAACATCCAGATGGAAGGTGGGAAGACACCGGCAAGGGATCTTTCAATGCCTCTGAAGGCATCGCGGCCGGTTTCATACATTTTGCATGATACATCGTCGCTGAGGGTTGTGAAGATATATTTCTTCTTCTTTTTCATGAATGCCTTGATTATTCCTATGTCATCACAGATCTGGTCTCCCAAAATTGCATAGCCTCCGACCTCGTCATAAGACGAGCGTTTCATCATTATGAACTGGCCGATCCCTATAGCAAAGGATGAAAGATGAAGTGTGTTGAATATGAAATGTGGAATGCATACGTTGGAAAATACCATGCTCGCAGTGATGGTGCGGGCAAGATAGGATGATGAATACTCTGCGGGGAAGCCTGAGAGTATATCGGCATGGTCACTTCTGATAATTTTCAACGCATTGAGCACGCTCTTCTTTCCGTGTATTGTATCGGCATCCGTGCAAAGTATATATTCTCCATTTGCATGGGGAATCAGATTGAGCATGGCATTCATCTTTCCGTGCCGGCTTAGTTTTTTCTCACCCGTCTTATAGCCCCGGACCCTGCTGTCCTTCTGTTCGTACTCCTTGATGATCTCCCACGTTCTGTCCGTCGACCTGTCATCAATTACAAGTATTTCAATATTCCGGTATTCCTGGCTAATCATGCTGTCAAGAAGAGAAGGCAGGTTCTTCTCCTCATCTCTGGCCGGTATGATTATGGAAACAAGGGGATTGTCCTTGAGTACATATTTTCTTCCGCGCCTGTTTATGTGGTAGAAGCGCAGGGCATTGAGCAGAGTGCATAACAGAAGCCATGAACCCGCAACCAGAGTTATAAGGGCAACTACAGTCAGGTATATCTTCACTTGCTATCCAATTTCTCCTTCAGCTCAAGAAGTGTTTTTTCTCCGGAATATATCTTGAGAGCTTCCTCAAGGTACTCCCTACTTGTCTCATAATCATGACGGTTATAGTATGCCGTGGCAAGTGCTCCATAGAGGGAATATCTGTTCTGTTCACATAATGAACTTCTTATTTCAAGTAATGGGAGCAATATCTTGATGGCATTCTTGTTCGAGCCACCGGCTATCTGTGGGGTATAAATGAGTCTCCATGCATTCATCAACACAACATATACTTCGTCAGGATAAGAGGAATACAGCTTTTTGGTGAGTGAGGAATTCTCCATGCCGGTGAACATATCCTTCGTAATATAGTATTCTGCGCTTGTCAGATCCACCATGCTTATATCATAAAGAACACCGGAGCTGACCTCAATGTTGTCCACAGCTTCCTTTTCCCTTTCAAGATGCACGTTTGCACTTTCAGTGTCACCGTTATCGACCCAATAGCGGACCATGTTGTATTCGGCACGAGCTATCTCTATATTTGCAATACCACTTGAAATGTAAGTCCCGTAAAGACTTTCTACTTCACTTCTGCCACGGTTGTTCTTTATGGCACTGTAGAGTGCATTCCAGTCTGTATTATTGTCATACTCCGAGTAGCTGTCGGTATAAGCAAGAAGCAACGCGGGAAGGAGAGAGAGCAGGGTAAGAATAACCAGTAATCTTTTCACAAATACCACCTAAATGTATTTTATATCGGAGAGCTTGCGGATTATATAACCTTCCTTGAGAGGGAGCTCTGTCTTTATATATCCCTTTTTCATGTGATCTATCTGCAGCAATGGAAACCTGTTCTCATCCAGCAACGTAAAGCTATTGTCGCTGAGAAGCGGTACATCCGGCCCGATAAACTCAAGCTTATCTCCCCTCTGGATGTGATTTTTGCAATTGAGGACATAAACACCTTTTTCCACTTCTTCACCTATAGATCCGAGGAATGTATAGTTACGCTCATAACCGTAGCTTGTTGGTCTCGAAACATCGTCTTCTTTTGTCTCAAACGGGTTTGAAGAAAAGAAGAAACCTGTCGTGAACTCCCTGTGGGAGACATCAAAGATATCTTTTTTGAAGCTGTCAAGGTCAGGCGCATTGTCAATGGCCTTCCTGTAGGCTCTTGTAACAACAGCAACATAGTAGATGCTCTTCATTCTGCCTTCAATTTTCAGTGAGTCCAGCCCGGCATCCTTCAATTCCTGGATATGGTCTATCATACACAGGTCCTTGGATGAGAGGATCGCTGTGTAGCCATCCCTCTCCTCAACGGGGAAGTATCGTCCCTGTCTCTCCTCTTCCTCAAGTGCATAATGAAGTTTGTAATTCCATCTGCATGTGTGGGAACAGTCTCCACGGTTGGCACTGCGTCCCGTAAGGGCTGAGGAAAGAATACAGCGTCCGGAGTATGACATACACATGGCGCCGTGCACAAAAGCCTCTAGCTCCAGATCCGGTACCCTGTCCTTTATTCTCTTTATGTCATCAAGGGAAGCCTCACGGCCGAGGATTATCCTCTTGAATCCTATTGACTTGTACATCTTTGCACTTTCACTGTTGAGACAACTTGCCTGTGTCGAGAGATGAAGTTCCTTCTCTGGAAAGTACTTCTGGAAGAACGGAACGGCACCGATATCGCTGACAATGAAGCCGTCAAACGGCCAGGAGGCAATTTCCTCCTTCATCGTGGCAAGTTCCTCTATCTGCCTTTGCTTAAAGAGAATATTCATCGTGCAATAGAGTTTCTTCCCGCTTTTTTCTTTGATTTTTCTGACTTTCTCCAATTCATCCTCAGGAAAGTTCCCGGCGTTTGCCCGGAGTGAGAATTTTGTCAGTCCCATATATGCAGCATCTGCACCGAAATTGAAAGCTGTCTCCAGCTTTTCGTAGTTCCCCGCAGGGGAGAGTAATTCTATTGCCACCTGAATGCCCTCGAGAAGGCTTCTGCCTGGAGGGTGAGCTGATTGGCTTTCTCCTCCTCTTCCTTCTCCAAATTGTCCTTCATTATTCTGTCGAGTTCCTCACTCTTCAGCCTCATTGCTGTCTCACCGGGGAACGCTATGCCGATAACATCAAGTATGGTGCTTGCAGTGTGGAAAATAACATCTCCTTTGACTTCAGCATCAAGCTTTTCTAGGTCACGTTTATTATCTTCAGGGATAATGATCTCCTTGATGGAGTTTCTTCTTGCCCCGAGGATTTTCTCCTTCAGCCCACCGATAGCTTCGACTTTACCTGTAAGTGTCAACTCTCCGGTCATTGCAAGTTTCTCTTTCACCGGTATATTCCTGTACATGCTCCACAGTGCACAGAAGAGTGTGATTCCCGCACTCGGACCATCCTTGGGAACAGCACCCTCAGGACAGTGAAGGTGGACGGAATTCTTCGTGAAGAATGTCATGTCGAGTCCCCTGAGATATGCTTCATGCTTGACTGAAGACCATGCAATCGAGACAGATTCCTTCATAACGTCTCCAAGTTGTCCTGTTATCTTAAGGTCTCCCTTTTCCGGGATTGATACAGCCTCGACAGGTATTACATCTCCCCCGAATGCTGTCCAGGCAAGGCCCATTGCCATACCCGTACTGTCGGCTACGACAATTCTATCAGATGGGAAGGGCGGAAGCCCGAGGTATGTCTGTAAATCTTTCGGACTGACTCTGATCTGCTTCTTCTCCTCATCTTGTGGAGTTTCAAGAATCTTCAATGCCACCTTTCTCATTATCTTGTCGAGTTCATTCTTGAATTGTCTTACACCTGCCTCTCTGGCATACTCTTCGGCAATGCGGGAGAGAGCCTTGTCATCTATTCTGAACTCCTTTTTGTCCAGTCCGTTCTTTTTAAGGAGATCCGGGACGAGATACTCCTTTCCAATATGAAGTTTCTCGTTAGGTGTGTACCCGCTCATCTCAATTACCTCCATCCTGTCATAGAGTGGACGTGGAATCTGTGAGAGGTCATTAGCAGTGACGATAAAGAGCACATGTGAGAGGTCGTATGGAAGATCCAGGTAGAAGTCTCTGTATGCGGAATTCTGCTCAGGATCCAGTACCTCCAGCATGGCACTGGCAGGATCCCCCCTGTAACTGTCTCCCATCTTGTCTATTTCGTCGATAAGGATTACTGGGTCTACTGTCCCGACTGTCTTCATGGCCTGGATAAGCTTTCCGGGCATGGCTCCGACATACGTCCTCCTGTGTCCTTTTATCTCAGCCTCATCCCTCATGCCACCGACACTGAAGCGGTAGAACTTCCTTCCGAGTGCCTTTGCTATAGATGAGCCGACACTTGTCTTACCGACTCCTGGAGGGCCTGAAAGACATATTACGGCACCCTTGCTTGTTCCCGCTTTCAGTCGGGAAGCAAGGAATTCGACAATACGCTCCTTCACTTCCTTCATGCCGTAGTGGTCCTTTTCCAGTTGCTCCTTGACGGCAACAATGGAATATTGGGGAGCCGTTTCCTCAAATGAGAAGGGGAGATCGAGAATTGTCTCAACATATACTTTCGCGAGGGTATACTCAGGACTCATCGCATCGAGTGATTCAATTTTTTCAAGCTCCCTGTCAACAGCTTCCCTGTATTGTGGTGGGAGCTGTTTCTGACTTGCGCGTGTGAAAATGTCTGCACTGCCACAACCGCCCTGGCCGTTCCCATGAACCTGGCCAAGCTCCGCATTGAGGACTCTGATCTGCTCTCTGAGTATAGCTTCCTTGTTTCTGTTTTTTACTCTGTTGATGAACTCCGCTTTGACCTGCTCTTCCTTCTCAAGAACGTCTTTTTCCCCTGAAATATAGGAAGTGAGGGCAGTAATCCTCTTCTTTGGATCAGTCTCCTCCAGAAGTTCCTGTAAAAACTCCTTCGGTGCTGACACAAGTGCAGAGGCTGCATACCAGCATACTGCCTCCGGACTGTCAAAGTTTGATATGTTCACTTCAGTGACAAAATTGAAAATCTGGGTCTTGCTCAATGACATGACAAGATCTTTGAGAACCCTTGTATATGGCTGGAGTACTTTTGCCGACACAGGCTTGTCATGAAGTGTCTCCACATCTGCAATTATCGGTAGATCTCCGAGTTGATAACGTGTTGCGATGACCCTTTTAACCGTTGTAGTGAAAAGGTGTATGCAATTGTTCGGGAGCCTTATATATTTTGTGACTTTAACAAGAGTCCCGATCTGCCTGAGTGATTTTATCTCATCATTGTCCTGGAGGACAGCCAGGAAGTAGCCGTCATGCTCAATAGCCCAGTTGACTGTCCTGACATCATCGGGACGTGCAATCATCAATGTGGTGAGTGTCTCGGGGAAGAGGGGCCTTTCCTGAATAGGCAATACAGGAACCTCTGTGATAGTTTCAAGTGTATATTTATCTTCCATTCATTTTCCTCATTAAGGGATAATATAATAGCAAAAAAGAAAATCGTAAGGAAGGCGACACGAAAAGAATAGATAAACGGGGAAATTTCGTTCCAGCACCATTAAAAATGTTGCATTTTGTTGCAGATATGCTATCCTCTCATCAAAGGAAGTTAAAAAATGGACGGAAAACTGATTGTAATAGCAATAGGTGGTAATTCTTTAATTGAAGATAGTAAGCATGTGACAGTACAGAGCCAATATGATGCTGCAAACAAGACAGCCATGCATATTGCAAGACTTGTCAAGGCTGGAAACAGGGTTGTCATAGCACATGGTAACGGCCCGCAGGTCGGATATATTCTGCGTAGGGCTGAGATCGCATCAAGCGAACTTCACACAGTTCCGCTTGACAGCTGTGTTGCAGATACTCAGGGTGCTATCGGATACCAGCTGCAGATGGCGCTTGATAACCAGATGGCCAAGGACGGCATTAAAAAGAACATCGCAACAGTCGTAACACAGGTTGAGGTTAAGGATGATGATCCTTCATTTAAAAAGCCGACAAAGCCTATCGGGTCATTTATGAGTGAGGAAGTTGCACTTGAACACAAAGAAAAGGACAACTGGAGTGTAGTGGAGGATGCCGGAAGAGGCTGGAGAAGGGTTGTTGCTTCCCCTAAGCCGGTTTCTATCATCGAGCTTGAGACTATCAAATGCCTGCTTGACAATGGTATTATCGTAATCGCAGCAGGCGGTGGCGGAATCCCGGTTGTGAAGGCCCAGGACGGAACACTCACAGGCAGGGAAGCCGTCATTGACAAGGACCTCGCGGCAGCTATGCTTGCAAAGGACCTCAATGCCGACATGTTTGTCATTTCCACTGCAGTTCCAAAGGTATGTCTTAACTATGGTAAGCCGAACCAGAAGACTCTTGATGAGATGAGTGTGAGTGAAGCTGAGGAGTACATGACCCAGGGACATTTTGCTCCGGGTTCAATGCTTCCGAAAATCCAGGCACTCACGGACTTTGTCAATTCAACAGGGAATATGGGCATAGTAACAGACCCAGAGAATCTGTATGATGCAGTCTACGGGACAATGGGAACAAAGGTCGTAAAAGGTTAATTACTCTTTTTTCTGATGAGGAAGGGAAGGGCTTCTGCAAAGTATAGCAATATGGCTGTGATTGCAGGGGCCCATATATTTTGTATCAGGATGGAACTGAAAATGAGCCTTGTAAGTACAGTAAGGGAAGAAATGGAAAGCATGACTATACCTGTCTTCCCGAGGGAGTCTCTGATTCTTCCTTCCTTCTCGTTATGCCTACCTTTATGACTGCAGCCCAGTGAGGCGAAGTGCAATATTGCGCTGACTATGCATAGTGGTGTGATTATAAACACATTGAGGTTGGAATGTGTCACGTAGTGTATAGTGAAAAGCTCAAAGAAGATGAGTATGAGACTCATGAGGCTGAAGAGGGTAAATACAAGCCCCAGGATGATGTCCCAGACTTTCTGGTAACCACAGCGGAATGAGAGGATGGATATCAGGGCTAGTGCAAGACCGAAGATGAGGGAGTAGAATTCCAGTGACCATTTTTGAGGTGTCGCCTTTCTCTCCTTTGTGGTATATATTTTCTCACTCTCCGTGTTCTGGTATTCTTCCACAGCTTTTTCGAGATTTGCCGGAAGGTAACATTCCTCCCATCTGGTTATTTTTTTGTCCACCGAGGAACCTAGCATGTAGTTGATGATCCAGCTGGAGAAGAATGTGGAGCGCGAGAGATGCCGTGCAACGCCGTAGCGGATAGTCTCTCCGCTCTCCTGGCTTTTAAGCCATGCCTCAAATTCCCCACCAGTCACATAAGAGTAGATATCTCTCAATCTGGTTGCACAATTATCATTGAAGTAGTCGTAAAGATATGTCCTGTTCTCTTCCTCTGTGTTGTATAGAAGAAAAGAGAGAAGGGCTTTCTTCTGGTTGTTTGTGAGGTTAAGTTCCAATAGTGATACGTTTCTGTCGTTTTCCTCCAGACTTTCTATCCTGTAGGTTGCATAGGTCTCCCATACCTGATAGTACAGCTTGCCGAGGATGAAGTTCGGAAGGAATGTCTCATCAAATGTGAATATGCCATAGTCGAAGGCTATCGGGGCTTTCCCCTCACGTTCGATTACGAATGCGGAGTGACCGAAGTTCTCCCAGATGGCGGATCCTTCCCCGCCGGTCAGGAGGTAGATCTTCATATTGTCGTAGTAGCTTTCTTCCTCAAGCGTCACTTCCTCTGCCTTGAAGGATGCAAGCTCCTCCTGGGATGAGAAGAGGTCATCCCTGATTTCAATCTTCGCGCCGAGGGAGAAGACTGTGAGAAAAAAGAGTAGAACGGCAACAATACGTTTCATGTGCCTTATGATAATAACAACTCCGGACAAGGGAAAGGGAAAACGGCTTTCTCCTTCAGAATTTCATTCAACAACATGCGTGTGGAGTATTTTTCCTCTGTCGCTTGTATCTTCCTTTTTTCTTGACACAACTTTGTGTTATATTCTCCGTATGGACCGTGACTTCAAGACGCTTGCAATCATACTCAGAAAGGAGAACAGGGGAGAGCGGAATGCGCTCCTGACTCTCCTTACGCCTGATATGGGGCTGTTGTCTGTCATTGCCTTCGGGGCAGGAAGGGGGGCAGGCAACTCCCGTTCTCCGCTCTATGGGGAAGGGGTATTCTCCCTTGAGAGGAAGAGTGAGAACTCAATCTACCTCAAGGATACAGAGATAATCAGTGAGCATGAGGCTGTCAAGGACTCAATAGAGAAGGTAGGCTGGGTGAGTCTCTTCAGCGAACTTGTAATCAAGGGACGCACTGCAGACAGCTCCGTCTACAGGCTGTACACTTCTGTGCTGGATGGGATGACTTCAGATAATATAGATAAATGTGCAGTTTATTTTCTGACACATTTTCTTCTTTTGGAAGGGCTCAGCGGCGATTGGGAGAATTGTCCTGTGTGTGGAAAGAAATACGGCGAAGGGGAGATTCTGGGATTCAATACCATCTCGTCCAATGCCTCCTGTTCCAGCTGTGATACACTCTCCTCAGCCCTTATTCTTCCCCCGAATGCAAGAAGATATGTCAGGTATGTCTCGCTCTCGGATTTTGACGAGGCAGTCAGCTGTACTATAAGCAGGGATTTTGTCAAGCGCATAAGCCGTTATCTTATGAGGTCTCTTAAGTATGTGTTTCCTGCAAGGCTGATGACAATAGAGTCCGGGTTAATAAGTTAAGGAATTGTTTTATATATGCGTATTACATTAAAAAGTTCAGATGCTGAGAGAGTTCAGAGTCTAAATGAGAAGTTTAAACTCCCGCTTCTTGCTTCTACAATAATGGCAAGAAGGGATATAAGGAAGGAAGATGTCAAATATTACCTTGAGGATGATATCGTCTACCAGCATAGTCCGTTCACTGTCGATGATGTTTTTTCAGCTATAGAGCGAATTGATGAGGCTCTTGATGAGACTGACGGCAGAGAGCAGGAGAAAATCGTCATATTCGGGGACCGTGATGTCGACGGCATAACATCAACGGCAATCATGTACAAGACCCTTGTACAGCTTGGTGCAAAGAAAGTCGTAACACGGCTTCCTCGCGGGGATGAGAGCTATGGACTGAGTGAGGATGTCACGGCGGAGATAATCGATTCTGGTGCCACCCTCTGTATTACAGTCGATAATGGTATAACCGCTGTCGATGAGATACGGTACCTGGAGAAGAATGGTGTGGATGTGATTGTCCTGGATCATCACCTTCCACAGGACAGCCTTCCTCCTGCATGTGCAATTTTTGACCCGAAAGTTGAGGGGCAGGGGTATCCTTTCTCCGGGCTGGCCGGATGTGCTGTAGCCGCAAAGATGAGCTGGGCCCTCCTGTTCTCACGTACCCCGCTCTTTAATTCATCGGTCATCCTATTGCACGCACAGCCGTGCAATGAGACAATACGTGTGGATGCTGTGAGGGTGGAGAACCTTGTGGAAGTCGAACGGATGAGTGATGAGTTCCTTGAAGGTGAGAAGGGCTCAATCTATACTTCACGTCTTTTCAGGATGCTTTCATCCAATACTCCGATAATCGTTCTTGACAGGGATACGGAGCTTACGCTTTTGAAAAAAGCATTCGGAAATGGTGTTGACATAGCACTTGAGGATTTCAGGCCGAATCTTGAACGTATCATCCCGTCGGCAAGAGGGAAATCTCTTTTTGAACTTACTCAGCGATCTCGTTCCGCACGCTATTCGTCATCTTCTCCAGAAATTGAAACTCTCCTCAGCCTCTTCAGGAGTGTATCCATCTACTCATATCCGCAGCTCACGAAGGGCTTTGAGGAGATACAGGTCCTGGAGGCAATTGGAACTATTTCTGATCTGATGCCACTTGTTGACGAGAACAGGCTCATCGTAAAGAAAGGATTAAAGCTTCTTTCTGTTCGTCCGCCGCAGACTCTCTCTTATCTTCTTTCAAAACAGGGCCTTATCGGAAAGCCGATTACAGCATCAAATATATCATACAAGTTAGCACCCATTCTCAATGCATCGGGAAGGATGGGAGAGCCTGAAATTGCGCTCTCGCTCCTTCTTTCCTCTTCATATAGTGAGATTGAATCACTTACTGATAAGCTCCTCTCCCTGAACAGTGAAAGGCAGAGATCTGAAGAGGATGTCATGGGTAATATAATGCCACTTGCTGTATCATCGCTTGAAAAGACAGATGGGAAGTTCATAATCGTCGCGGATGAGTCTATTCCAAGGGGGCTGACGGGCTCAATTGCAAGTAAATTGGCCAACGAGAATGAAGTGCCCGCTCTTGTGCTTTCCACTTCAACCGAGGTTGTCTTTGGTTCCTTAAGATGCAGAGAACCCTGGAATGCCAAGGAGTTCCTCTCTCTCTTTTCCCATCTTTTCGAGGATTACGGAGGCCATAAGGCAGCCGCGGGGCTGAGAATGGAGAAGGCAAAGAAGGATGAGCTCATCTCCTCGTTGTATACATACATTGCCGATATGGATGAGATTGAAGAGGAAGACGAGGAGCTTAGTGTTGATGCTGTAGTGGACGGCAGCGACCTTGAGGGCGATATCTGGACGGCACTTTCGCTTTTTGAACCATTCGGACAGGAATCTGAAGAGTTGAGGTTTTACATCAGCCGGGCCGTGATAAGAGAAGCTTTCCATGTGGGTAACAGCGAAAAATACATGCGTTTCTCTCTCGAGTGTGGTAATTATATCTGGCCGGCTGTCTGGTGGAATGCTACAGATACTAAAGAGTATTATGCCGGACGTGAGGTTTCTGTTGTTTTCTCTCCTGAGATCAATTGGTGGAAGGGGACAGGAAAGCAACAGCTCAACATAGTAAAAATTGAACCTGTGAAATAAATGACGGATTAAGTACATACGAAATTTTTGAATTAAAATTAGTGCATTTCCTATATTTTTGAATAAATAATTTGACATATCACAATCTTGATGTGATACTGACTGGGTAGTACAAATCATTTTAAAAAGGAGTTATTAAAAAATGGTTATTCTTATTGCAGATGCATTTGACAAGTCACTTCCTGAGAAACTCAGTGTTTTCGGAGAAGTTACAACAGATATCGCCAGACTGGCTGAGGCTGATGTGGTCCTCATCAGATCCAAAACAAAGGCAACAAAGGAATATATCGATACAGCAAAGAATATGAAGCTTATCATCCGCGGAGGAGTAGGCATGGACAATATCGACATCCCGTATTGCAAGGAAAAGGGGATCGTTGCTACAAATACACCTAAGTCATCTGCTATTGCAGTTGCAGAGCTTGCTTTCTGTCTGATGCTCAGCACTCCGAACAATCTCTGCTTCTACGATTCAACTATGAAGAATGGTGAGTGGGCAAAGAAGACAAAGAGACATGAGCTCTATGGGAAGACTCTCTGTCTGCTTGGTATTGGTAACATTGCACGCAAGGTCGCTGAGAGAGCCCATGCATTCGGCATGAAAGTGGTCTCCTATGATAAGTATGTCGCACAGTCGGATGTGGCTGAGATGATGAGCCTTGAGGATGCAGTCAAAGATGCTGACTATATCTCGATGCATCTTCCTCTTACTCCGGAGACAGAGAAGATGGTCAATAAGGATCTTATCAGCAAGATGACTAAAAAGCCTGTCATCATCAATACAGGAAGGGGCAAGTGCGTCGATGAGGCTGCTGTTGCAGAGGCTCTCAACAACGGAGACCTTTCATGGTTCTGCACAGATGTCTACTCAACTGAACCTCCTGTTGTAAGTGAGAACCCTCTTTTCGGATGCAAGAATGTCACATTTACGCCTCATGTCGGTGCAAACAGTGAAGAGAACCTTCTCAGAATCGGCGAAGAGGTTGTAGCAACTATCGAGAAATACCACAAGGAAGGTCTCGTGTAATCAGAAGAGGGAGGGACTATGGTAAAGAAGATTGATGACACCAATAAAGCTATAATAAGACTCCTGCAGGATGGCAGAAGACCCTATTCTGTTATTGCAGATGAACTCGATATCACCGAAAACACGGTACGCAGCAGGGCAAACAAGCTTCTCGAGGATGGTGTGCTCAAGATAATGGGCATGGTAGACCCCGAGTACGTTCCCGGACTCCAGGTTATCTACATGGGTATCAAACTGTCCACTATGGAGCTGGCCAAGAAGGCGGATGAGTTCATGACTCTCAGAGGTGTCGTCTCTGTTGCCGTAGTGACAGGAAGATATGATCTGATTGTGAAGCTTGTCCTGAGCGAGGATGAGGATCTGTCACTTCTGAACTTCTTCTCCAACGAATTGACAAAGATTTCGAATGTGCTGGATGTGGAGACCTATGTGGTCTACCAGTCTCATAACCTTTTGGTTCCGTACATCCTGTAGTTTGTTATTTTACTGTATTTAGACCCCTTCAGGTATTCCCGGAGGGGTTCTTTGTTATATAATGTCCGGACAGAGGATGATTATGGACAGAGAACTGTTTAGAGATATAGAACCTTACTTCGGCAAGGATTTTGACGATGCTATAGCCCGTCTTATGGCACAGCGTGAATATATAGGTGCGGTTGCCTTCATGCTCAGTGGCAGCGATCTCATGGCTGTGGCGGCCACCGTTAAGGAAATAACAGACAGAATCGGGGAAGTTCATTCCTACGATGATTTCCAGAAGATTATCACAGCAGGGTACTTCATACCTGCCGTCATTAATGGCACGATGAAAGATTTTACAGTCTCCGGCGGGGAAAACCTTGATCCGGAGAAGGGGTATCTCTTCATCTCCAACCATCGTGATATCATTCTGGATTGCATGCTTCTCGACTATGCTCTCCTCAAGGAGGGAAAACCCCTTTGCGAGATGGCTGTCGGGGACAATCTGATGGCTAACCAGTTTGTGGAGGACCTTTTCAGAGTCAACGGGGGAATTATTGTAAAGCGTAGTCTTCCGATGAGGGAGAAGTTTCTTGCTTCTCTTAAGCTTTCCCAGTACTTTGTGGGAACAGTTACTCAGCTAAATAAATCCATCTGGGTTGCTCAGAAAAGCGGAAGAAGTAAGGACGGTATAGACACCACGCATCCGTCAATCATCAAGATGCTGTATCTCTCACAACGTGAAAGCGGTATTTCTTTCTCTGAACTCATCAGAAAATGTAATATTGTTCCTGTTGCCATCAGCTATCAATTTGACCCTAACGACATAAATAAAGGCAGAGAGGAAATCCAGAAGGAGCATAATGAGGGGAAATACGAGAAAAGGAAGTATGAGGATATAATCAGCATGGTGAAGGGACTCAGATGCCAGAAGGGGCATGTGCATATCTCAATAGGAGAGGCTGTCGAGAAAGAGTGCAATACCCCTGAAGAGGTGGCACGCGAGATAGACAGACAGATCCATCTCTCGTACAGGCTTTTCGATACCAATTACATTGCCTATGACTACTTGGAGGACACAGATAGGTTCTCCGGAGAGTATACACCTCTTTCAAGGGACAGTTTCCTTGAGAGATTCAACCATCTTTCAAATGACTTGAGGACATTTGTATTGAACACTTATGCCAATCCTGTAAGGATGAGACTGAAGGAAATAGAAAGTGAAGAATAAGATTCTCCTTATCTGTATTTTTATTCTGCTGCTTGTCTCCTGCTCGGGAGAGGATTTCTCGCTGTCGTCACCTCTGTTGTATAGAAATATAAAAGTTGATGAAAACGGAAGAATTGAGGAGGCTGTCATCCGTGTAGGAGTGAGTGCACCTTCCGGTTCAGAGGCAATTTACACATTCCTTCTGGTCTCCCCGTCAGGAGAGCTGAGATGGGAAGGTAGTCTTGATAGAATGGGTGAATACTACTTCTCATCCCCACTTGGCATAACACCTTCGGCGCACTTTGAGGAAGGGGAGTATACACTTTATGTCTATTCAAACGTGGGTAATACCGTGACATATACCGTGAAGTTGCAGAATGAAGAAGGTGACTATACACTTGACAGTATAAGAAGGAATCATGATGAGGCTACTATCACAATGTATGACAGAGAGGGGTTTATCATTGAGGATGAGGTGGAGGCTGACTGGGCACACGTAACATATACAGACAGATACTCAAACAACATAGATCTCAGGCTTGAACTCAACCTTTAGGTTCGTCCTACCATCTTCATCAAACTGTCTTTTGTGAGCTTTACAAGGAATGTGCGTCCATGTGGGCAGCACGGTTCTTCCATCTGAAAGACCTTTCTCAAGATCTCCATCGCACTGTATTTGTCGATTTCGTCTCCCTTCTTTATTGCAGCGTGACAGGCCATTGTGGCAAAAAGATTCTCTTCCAGTTCATGCTCATCTGATTTTGCCGAAACTACAAAGTCAATTATCTTGTCCTCAATCCCTTTGCATATGGCGGGAATGGCATTGATTTCCCAATTACCCTTTGAAACACGTGAAAGCATGATGCCGAGCTTTGTATAGATGTAGCAATACCTGTCAAGGTATTCATCGGTGGGGTCATCAACTTCAATTTTAATCGGAACAAGAAGGTTCTGTATTGTCTTCTGGGAGATTATCTCATCGTAGAGGATTCTCTCATGTGCGGCATGTTGATCAACAAGAAAGAGTTCGTCATTTTTCTCACATATCAAGAAGAGTCTGAAGGCCTGGCCGATATATTTTATGTCATCGTCATCCTGCTCTGCTACCCCTTTTTCCTTCTCTTTGATGCTGTTTTCTCTTACCTTCTTGAGTTCCTTGGCTTTCTCGAGCCAGTCTTTTTCCCGTGGAGTGTATGGTGTGATCCTGTCAGAGAGTGAGGACGGCTGCTCTTCCTTTGCTGCTACCTCTTTTAATGTTTCATTGTATGTGTCTTCTTTTCTTATGCTGCCGTAGCTTTCTTTTTTCTCGCCTTTTTCATATCGGGTGACATTGTCAAAAAGATAGAACTGGTTCTCATTTTTTATCTCCGGAATCTTCCGCTCGATTCCGTTTTTCAATAATGAGGAGACGGTATGGTGGATCTCGGCGATATTGCGTATCTTCACTTCTTTCTTTGCAGGGTGGATGTTGAAGTCCACATTCTCCGCTTTATCATCAATGAAAACACAGGCATAAGGATAACTTCCTCCAGGAAGAAGTTCCCCGTACCCATATATAACAGCCTGAACTATTGAGTATTCATCGACCGGGCGTCCGTTGACATAGATCCGTATCTCTTTTCTGTCTGTGCGTTTTACTGCGCCCGATGTGGCAACTATCCGGACAGAGTAATCCTCTGTGGTCTCTTCCAGGTAATAGACATCCGCTTCCGATATTGAAGACTCCCTGTAGAGCATCATCACTCTTTCCTTCAGCGATTGTCCCTTCGGCCATTTGAGCCTAAGTGCGCCGTCGATGGTGAGAGAGAAGCCGATTGAAGGGAATGCGAGGGCCTTCGATACGAGAAGATTCTTACACAAAGTAGATTCTGTGCTGTTACGTTTAAGAAAACTTCTCCGGGCCGGAATATCGTAAAAGAGATTCTCGCTTGTGACTTCGGTTCCTTTCTCGGGACCGTTAGAGAAAATGGGGCTACGTTTACCATTGTCTATGGTGATTGTGGATTTTGTTCCGGTTTTACTGTCGCATGAGGCAATTGTCAGAGTCGCAACGGCACCGATTGAATAGAGAGCCTCTCCTCTGAATCCGAGTGTCTGGATATTATACAGGTCATTCTCCACCCTTATTTTGCTTGTGGCATGCGGGGAGGCAATGACAGATATGTCTTCCCTGCTTATTCCCGTTCCATAGTCTCTGACACGTATCCTGTCAATACCGCCTCCTTCGACAGAGACGGCAATTTCATCTGTGTGTGCATCAATGGCATTGTCAAGAAGCTCCCTTAATATTGCCTGGGGTCTGTCAATGACCTCGCCGGCAGCTATACGGGATGAAAGCCTGGGAGGCAGAAGGTTGATCGAGCCCATCAGTCATCTTTCTCTTCTATAAGATTCTGTGTGACTGTCATCACTCCGGTACTTTTGAATAGTGGAGCTTCTGGAGTTCCGGTGAGCTTGGTAACCGGTTCTTCAAAGAGAGGGGATGACGGTATATAGGTGATATTCACATCTGTGATAACAGGGGAAGACGGCACAGCATCATATACTCTTCTTTCCAGACCTGAGAATTCCGGCGGTGTATTGATGAGTTTTCTCACTGCCTCCCTGAAAACAGGAGCATTCGGAACAGTTACAGTCTCCTCCGGTACTGTAGAGCAGAGTTCACCATTTAGGTAATTATATCCTTCCTGAGGTGCAACAGAGATTTTCTTTCCTCTGATGGAGTCGAATGCAATGTATGTCGAAGCTGTTGTGTTATATGTGATTTCTTCATCGTCCGTTGTTGCAACATATATTTCCCCGTCTCCGCTGAGGACTGTTTCTATCAGGGAAACCGGGGTGTAAAGGACTATATGACTGGCCTTTAGAGCAGACACTGTCGCTTCTCCATAGACGAGGTAGATGATAGTCTCATTGCCATTGTCGCAGAGTGAGAGCAATGAATAAGTTCCGACTTTCAGCTTCAGACTCTCAGAGCAGATGACAAGGTCCTGGTCCCCGGTGGTGACGGCGAGACCTTTTTTATCTACATCAGCACTTTCTTCTCTCATTATTCTTCCGTCAGCCCCGATAAGTGTGCAGTTGCCGGAGAATGTGAATGTTGCCGAGGCAAAAGCCATTGAAGTGAATAATAAAAACAAGACAAGTAATGCTGCTAATTTCTTCATCTTAGTCCTCAATAGTGAAATATTATCACAGAGATGTCTTTCCTTCCATAGTCTCTTTCCGTATAGAAGAAAAATCATGTGCATTATAGATATGCTCTCTTGTGAGCTTGTCGATATGACAGAGCTCGGAGACTATCGGCTTGAGTCTCGCCCTTACATTTGTCTGGTCATACGGACATACCGGTTTTATGACCGGAATATCGTAGAGCGTGGCAATACGCCTGGTTACATTCTCCTTTGTTTCGATGAGTGGACGTATTATCTCGAGTTTGCCGTCAAAGAAATCCTGCTTCGGCTTCATTGTCGAGAAATCTGCACGGAAGCAGAGGTTCATGAGGGTTGTCTCCACAAGATCATCTAGATGATGACCCAGCGCAATCCTTTTTATATTGTGTTCCATTGCCCATGAGAAAAGTATACGTCTCCTATTACGTGAGCACAGGTAGCAGTTGAATTCATCCTTGAAGGACTCCGGATATTGCTTCTCATCAAGAATGGTAAGCGGAATTTCAAGTGCGTCAAAATATTGCCGGATTCTATCCTTCCCTGTCTCTTCAATTGGATGCTCGATCCAGTCAATCATCACACCTTCAAGTGAGTAGGTGTCACGAATCCACTTCCTCCTGAGTGAGAGTGCAAGGGCCAGGGCAAGCGAATCCTTTCCTCCCGAGGCTCCGATGATTATCTTCTCGTTGTCGTCTATCATCGAGTATGTGTTTATTGTTTTGCCGACTCCTTTGACGAAGCGCATCATCCAGGGCGGGATGTCTCCCTCCAGGAGGGATTGGTAGCTGAGTCTGCTGTCACTCATGTTCATATTCCTCCATTACTTTCCTCGCTGTTGTTTTATCTACATAACTTGGCAGATACAGCGCGACTTTTCTCAGACTTTTCTGGAAGAGATATGACACTTCTCCAGTGAAGACCATGTCTTCGTCCTGTATCTCCCTCATCATGCCGTCAGAGTCAACTACGGGTATATGGCTTTCGAAATTGATCGGCTCCGGGATATCTATGATGACCTCCCATTCCTCTAAGAGGGGATAGCTCTCTCTCAATGAGAGGAACATGCATCTTTCCATCTCTTCTTTGCTTTTTATCTCTGTCGCTTCCTTCTCTATCCTTCCTCCCTTGGCAAATTCCTTCTCGGCTTTTCTCTCAAGAAGATAATTGTGTTCGACCTTGTCAACAAGAACAAGTGAAGGGGTTCTGCCTGCTCTCGAGAGACAGAGTGTGTTGAATTCGTTGTCATCAAGATAGTAGAGATCATCATATTCTATAGTGCCATCAAGGAGAGCCTTTGTCAGTGCCTTCTTGATCATTGCTGTTGCCGCCCTTACACCCTTATGCCAATAGAGTGAACGATACATCATGTACTTTGAGAAGAGTATCTGCTCGACATTGCTGAGGGCCTCCTCTTCGAGTGTAAGTACTCCGTTCCTGAAGACAAGAGAGGAAATGATAAAGTCTGTGTCCTGCCTGCCGTACGGTAGGCCACTGAAGAAGGCGTCACGGGAGAGATAATCAAGCTTGTCAGGATCAAGGGCTCCGGAGAGCACTGTTCTGTAGAAGGCTGTCTCTGTGTCTGCTGACGGCGCATCTTTATTGATGATGAGAGCAACTGTGTGAGGTATTGCTCCTGTTTTTATAATGGCATCATTGAGATTTGCATTGTGTTCGATCATGTCTGAAGCAATCTCTTCATGCTCTCGGATGGCAAGCTCCTTGAGTGAATGGGCGTATGGAAAGTGTCCTATGTCATGAAGGAGACAGGCGACAAGAAAACTCATTATTCCGTCCCGTGTAAAGGGGAGATTCTCCGATTTCCTTATGAGAGAAAGAAGTATTTCGCGTCCCAGATAGTAGACGCCGAGACTGTGGCTGAGGCGGGTGTGTACTGCTCCCGGATATATGTGGTAGGCCGGACCGTTCTGCTTGATGCGGGCAAGCTTCTGCACTTCCCTGACACTCAGGAGATTCTTGATTTCCTTTGTCATCAGGATGTTCTGCCACAGGGGATCTTTGATTGAGTGTGTGAATCCCTCATTCAATATATTCTGTGCATCATTTCTGTTCATTGTGTGAAAGTATACCACAAGAGGACTCTTCAATGTATAATCTTCTTCATGAAAAGAGTATTTGTTTTTCTTGTTGTATCTGCTGTTCTCTCTTTCCTTTCCGCTTCGATAGCTCCCGAGAGTGTAAACATAGGGACTGTTGCAATAGATATCAAGGAAGGGAGTGCTGAGGCGATTATATATAACGCCATGAAGAGTGAATACTCGGATTCATGGCTCGAGAAATATACAATTTCACCTATCTCCTTTGCTCTTGCATACTCAGAGGAGCTGTCCCCGCTTCTTCCAATGGAGAATTTTCTTATTTCCTCAATGAAAGACAATGAAATAAAGGTCCTGGACCAGACAGGTGGAAATATAATCACATTTATTTTCAAAGACGGGAAAATCGAGGCCGTGAGAGTAGGAAAATAGGGAAAAGAAAGCCACCCCGAAGGGTGGTCTTTGCTTATTTTTTCATTGTCAGTTCTTCGAGTCTGTCGAGTAGATGGGAGAAATATTCTGCTGTCGCTTTGACTGCATCCGGCTTCGACATATCGACTCCGGCCACTTTCAATGCTTCGATCGGGTAGCGTGATCCGCCTGACTTGAGGAATGTCAGATAATCGTTCCTCTCTTTCTCGCCGCCGTTGAGTACGCGCTTCGATAGTGCTATCGATGCAGCTATGCCGGTTGCATATTTATATACATAGAAAGCATTGTAGAAGTGAGGAATACGCATTCCTTCCATGTCGCTATAGGATTCGAACTCAACATCCGGCCCGAAGTATGCTTCCAATAGTCCCCTGTAGACCTTTCTCATGTAGTCGATTGTGAGAGGGGTGCCATTCTCTGCTGCTTCGTGGAGCAGCATCTCGTACTCCGCAAACATCGTCTGGCGGAAGAATGTTGCAACTATGTCCTCCAGCTTCTTTGACACAAGATATGCCTCTTCCCCTTTGCTTGTGGAATTTTTTATAAGATATTCCGAAAGGAGGTTTTCGTTGAATGTCGATGCCACCTCAGCCTCGAAGATTGTGTAGTTGTAGCATGGGAACGGATTGTTGTGCGACGAGAAATAGGAGTGCATCGAGTGTCCACCCTCATGGATGAGAGTGAAGACGCTGTCCAGAACCTCCTCTTCGAAGTTTGTGAGTATATAGGGGTTCCCGGTGAATCCTCCTGCCGAGAAGGCTCCGCTGCGCTTTCCTCTGTTTTCATAGCGGTCAACCCATCTGTCTTCCAGAAGACCTTTTACAAGGATTGAGGAATAATCCTCTCCGAGAGGCTTCACTGCCTCCTTGATAAGGGCGACAGCTTCCTCATAGGTGTGCCTGCTGTTCACTTCCGGAACCATTGCTGTATAGACATCATAGTGCTTGAGCTTGTCCTTACCCATCATATGTGCCCTTAGACGATAGTACCTGTGGAGAGAAGGGAATGCGTTGTGAACATTCTCGATAAGGGAGGTGTAGACTTCCTTTTCCACGTTGTCCGGATAGAGTGCACACTCGAGAGCTGAGTTGTATCCGCGTGCCCTGGCAACAAATATATCATTTTTGATGCTGCCTTCAAAGATTCTCCCGAGGATGTGCTGATGCTTCTCATATTCAGCATAAAGTTTTCTATATGTCTCTTCCCTTACGCTTTCATCCTCGCTCCTGATGAGCTTGGCAAAAGTTGAGTGTGTCAGTTTCTCGCCTCTGACCTCTCCGAAGTCGAAGTCTATGTTGTTGGCATCCATGAATGCCTGTTGATAGCCTCCTCTGTTGGCAGAGAAGAGTCCCATCAGTCTCTCTTCCTTGTCGGAAAGGATATGTTCTCTCATTCTTCTTGCTTTTTTGATGAAGACTCTGTAGTCGCTGTTTCTTTCCTCCGAGAGATATTTTTCAACGCATTCATCAGAGAGCGTCATAAGCTCAGGATCCATCCAGCTGGTATATTCAGCGATTTTTGCCTCAAGCATGTCGGCTTTGCCATAGTCCTCCATGACAGTTGGGTTTGAGGAATCGGCAGAATAGTTCAGGAATGCCCAGGAGAGTGTCCTCTCAGCTTCCTCCTCAAAGCTGAAGAGCGTGGCTAATGCTTCGTGGAAGGAGTCTGATGATTCTCCGAGCCTTCCTTTGTACTTCTTCAGTTCATCAAGTCTCTTCTGGAGTGCATCGAGTCTCTTTTCATAATCGTTTCTGTCCAGGCAGAGTGCACTAAGATCCCATGTGTCGGCAATGTGCTGGTCTTTTCTTTCTTTCATTTTTTTATTTCCTTATCTATTAAAAGCTTGATTGTTCTGGCGGCTTTTCCCCTATGGGAATAGATGTCCTTCTCTCCTTCGCTGAGGGTTGCAACTATCCTTCCGGCCTCATTATTGAAGAATACAGGGTCATAGCCGAAGCCTCCGTCTCCGTCAGAGGGGGAGAGTGCTATTTCGCCCTCGGCATTCTCCTCTATGACGTAAATGCGGGTGGGGGATAGATATAGACATATGGCACACACGAATGTGGCCTTTCTGTTTTTCTCTCCTTCCATATTTTTTAAGAGGAGCATGTACTTCTCTCTGTCGCTGAGCTTATGTCCGTTCTCCTCTCCGTAGCGGGCAGTATGTATGCCGGGCTGTCCGCCAAGAGCATCAACACAAAGACCCGAATCATCAGAGAGCACAGGAGAGTGGACGATATCATAAAGGGCTTTGGCCTTTATAATGGCATTGTCGATGAATGTTTCACCGTTCTCGTTAGGATCAAATTCTATCCCTTCTTCTTTGGGAAGGGTCAGTTCATATCCTCCAAGGAGACGGGACATCTCCTTTTTCTTATGGTCATTACCGGATGCAAAATACAGTTTCACTATAAGCCTCCGTTCATAATTCTAATATTGCAAAGAGAATTAGGCTAGACGGAATATGTTCCGTTTATTCTTTCAAGTTCCTCTTTAACCTTCCTGATTCCCATTGTTACTGTTGTACGGCATACTCCGAGAGTGTCTGCAATGTCGCTGTGAATTATCCCGCGCATTGAGCGCTGTGCATCTTTTATACGGTTACGGTGACACCTTACCTGCGTCATGTAATTATCTTTGAGAATCCTGTACTCATCTTCTGATCGTGCCTTGTACATGCTGTTTTTGAGCTTGGCCATCATCCTCCAGTGCATTGCAGCGAGGCCGAGGTTTTTCTCCCTCTCCGGGTAGTTTCTTTCGATAATCTCGTTCTTCAGGAAAAGAAGGCGTGTGAAGGCTGCTTCATCTGTCTGGAAAACGCGTGCATAGTTGATGGCTTCGTCATCGATTCCGTTTGCAGGAAGGGAAAGAATGAAGAAGAGGAAATTGCGCCTGAAATATTTGTTGTCAAGCTTGCCGCGGAGAACCCATTCGCTTCTTGAGCGAGGAGTGTAGTCCTTCCTGTTCTGGTTTGAGGTTATAAACTCTGTCAGGGATTTTATATCCATGTCGAGATAGTGCCTCGGATTAAAGAAAAGCATATTGCTGCTACCGATTTTCTCCCCGTTGTAGACGACACTGTGATCGTCAAGCGTATAAAGCGAGTCCTCACTTTCTCTCATATACTCAATTTCCAGATATTCAGGAAACCTGTTATCCTCTCTCACTCTCCTTATGCGGTATATGCATACTTGTCTGAGATAATGGTTGAAGCTTTTTGCAGATATTTTGTATGCATTGATAATCTTGTCGATGTCATCATTTATGCTGATATAAACACAAGATATTGTGTCATCATTAAGCATCAATCTGTCCCTGCATATCCTATAGACAAGTTCCTTTGTCCTCTCTCTGATGTAGTCCTCTTCTTTTCGGTCTTTTTCCTGCTTCTGGTTGTACTTTATTACAAGCGACGAGAAAAACTCGTCCTCGCGCTGTGAAAGAATGTCTTTCTTCATTTGTTTCCTCCTGCCATGTGGCAGAAGTAAAAGTTGACAGAATAATGCCATGAGCCTGTTCTGATTCGTTTTTATTATAATTTATGTCTGTTTATTACAATGTGGCAGCCGTTTGCTTATCGGGCATTATGCTTTTGGGATGAATTTGTTAGATATAATTTTATATATTGGAGAAAAATAAGGGTGATTTTGTTATTATGCTAACACTTTTTGATTATTTTATGTAAAATATTGTATTTTTATTCATAAAGTATTTATTTTGTGTGTATTTTAGTGTAAAAAAGACCTAATTTACACATGTAGGAGATAACTAATGAAAAAAACTATCGCTTTTCTTATTGTTATGAGTCTTGTTTTCTCCCTCTTTGCAGGTGGAGCAAGTGAATCAAAGTCCTCCTCATCATCCAGCAGCGAATTCCACATCGGAATCGTAACCGGATCTGTTTCCCAGAGTGAGGATGACCGCCGTGGTGCTGAAGCTTTCCAGGCTAAGTACGGTGAAGATGTTGTCAAGCTTGCAATCTATCCTGACAACTTCACTGAAGAGCTCGAGACAACTATCCAGACTATCGTCAACCTTGCCGATGACCCTCTTATGAAGGCTATCATTGTTAACCAGGCAGTACCTGGTACAGCTGAGGCATTCAATCAGATTAAGGAAAAGAGACCTGACATCCTCTGCCTTGCAGGTGAGTCACACGAAGATCTTCCTATTATCGGCGCTGCTGCAGACCTCGTTGCAAACAATGACTTCGTGTCACGTGGCTACCTGATAATCAAAACAGCTCATGACCTCGGATGTGATACTTTCGTACATATCTCATTCCCACGTCATATGGCTTATGAGACTATGTCCCGCCGTGTTGCAATCATGCGTAAGACATGTGAAGAGTTCGGCATGACATTCGTCCTTGAAACTGCTCCAGACCCAACAACAGACGTCGGTGTTGCTGGTGCACAGGCTTACATCCTCGAGAAAGTCCCGGAGTGGGTTGAGAAGTATGGCAAGAAAGCTGCTTACTTCTGTACAAACGATGCTCACACAGAGCCTCTCCTCAAGCAGCTCCTTACATATGGCGGCTACTTCATCGAAGCTGACCTCCCGAGCCCGCTCATGGGTTATCCTGGAGCTCTCGGACTTGACCTCACAGCTGAAGCCGGCGACTTCGAGAAGATTCTTGCAAAAGTCGAAGACGCTGTTGTTGCTGCAGGTGGAGCCGGCAGATTTGGGACATGGGCTTACAGCTATGGTTATACCGTCAGTGCTGGTCTAGCACAGCATGCATATAATGTTATCAAGGGAGAGAGCGAACTTCTCGATATGGATGACCTTGCGGCTGCTTATAAGGTATATTCGCCGAAGGCAAGCTGGAACGGAGCTAACTATACAAACGCTTCAACAGGCGTCAAGCTTGACAACGTCTTCCTCGTATACCAGGATACATACATCATGGGTAAGGAAGGGGACAAATTCATGCACGCTACAGAGACTGTTGTTCCAGAGTGGGCTTACACAACAATGTGAGTTTCTTCTCATAATTGAGAAAGGAGGAAGGTTGAGGCCTTCCTCTTTCAAATGAACGGTCTATGTGAATAAACCTTTGATTTGAAAAAATAAAAGTGGAGTCGGATTATGACAGAGAAAAATGCTCCATTGTTGGAGGTCAGAAATGTCAGCAAGGATTTCTTCGGAAACAAGGTCCTTTCAGACATTTCATTTTCGATGAAAGAAGGCCAGGTGCTGGGTTTAGTCGGTGAGAACGGAGCCGGAAAGAGCACACTCATGAAAATTCTTTTCGGAATGGATGAGATCAGAGAGACCGGTGGATATGGCGGTGAGATAGCCATAGGCGGAGAGGTCGTTCATTTTAATACTCCGTTTGATGCCCTGAACGCTGGAATCGGGATGGTACACCAGGAGTTTTCCCTCATCCCGGGCTTTACAGCAGGGGAGAATATCGTACTCAACAGGGAGCCGCAGAAGAAAAGCGTCATAGCAAATATATTCGGGCCCCGTCTCAATCTTCTTGACCGGCCGGAGATGGACAGAATTGCCAGAGAGGCCATTGACAAGATGGGCGTCAGGATTGATTCCGATATGGTAATCAGCCAGATGCCGGTAGGACACAAACAGTTTACAGAGATAGCCAGAGAACTCAGCAAAGAGAATATGAAGATTCTCATTCTTGATGAGCCTACTGCTGTACTTACAGAAAAGGAGGCTGATGCTCTCCTGGACTCAATCCGTTCTATTTCAAAGAAGGGAATCTCAGTTATCTTCATCACGCATCGTCTCCATGAGATTCTGGCTGTCTGTGACAATGTGCTTGTTATGAGGGACGGCTTGATTGTAAAAGATGTTCCTGCCAAAGAGACTTCCGTCAGCCAGATTTCGTCGTGGATGGTCGGACGCGGCAGGAGCATAGAGACTGTTGCCGACAGCACAGATGAGGGAAGAAAGCATATCGGTGACAAGCCTATCCTTTCTGTCTCCCGTCTCTGGGTTGATATGCCGGGCGAAATTGTGAGGGACGTCTCCCTTGATGTCATGGAAGGTGAGATTCTCGGTATAGGGGGACTTGCCGGACAGGGAAAGCTTGGCATCCCTAACGGGATTATGGGGCTTTATGATGCTGGAGGAAAGGTTATGTTCGAGGGCAGTGAGATTGCCCTTAACAGTCCGAGGAAGTGTCTTGACTCCGGTATGGCGTTTGTCAGTGAGGACAGACGTGGAGTAGGGCTTCTCCTGGATGAAAGCCTTGAGTGGAATATCTCGTTCGGCGCAATGCAGGTAAAAAACAAGTTTCTCAAAAGCCTCATGGGCGGACTTATCAAGTGGCGTGATGACAAGGCTATCGAGGAAGTGACAGAAAAGTACATAAATGAACTTCAGATCAAGTGTACATCTTCCAAACAAAAGGCACGCCAGCTCAGCGGTGGAAACCAGCAGAAGGTATGTCTCTCGAAGGCATTCGCACTTGAGCCGAGGCTCCTCTTCGTCAGTGAGCCTACAAGGGGAATCGATGTAGGTGCGAAGGCACTTGTCCTCAATGCCTTGAAGAAGTTCAACAGGGAAAATGGGGTTACTGTAGTGATGATCTCCTCGGAGCTTGAGGAGCTCAGAAGCGTGTGCGACCGTATTGCCATAGTCTCGGGCGGCATCATCAGCGGAGTGCTTCCCGCTTCTTCTCCCAGTGAAGACTTTGGTCTCCTGATGGTCAGCAACGTTAAGTAGGAGGTTATATGAGTTCATCAGTTGTAGAAAAAAATAACCAATTGAAGGAGAAGTTGGATGCCTTTGTGCAGGATTTCGGTCTGCCGAGACTGATTATTGCGACCTTCCTCCTTGTCCTCTTCATTGTAGCCCCGATGGTAGGTGCAAACTTCTTCACACAGATAAGCAATACGATAAACAGATTCAGCTGGAATGCTGTTCTTGTCCTTGCCATGGTGCCAATGATTCATTCCGGATGCGGGCTCAACTTCGGGCTCCCGCTAGGAATCATTTCGGGACTTCTGGGAGCAACACTTTCGATAGAGTTTGGTTTCACAGGAGGTTTCAGCTTCTTCATGGCAATTCTTCTTGCAACTCCGTTTGCACTTGTCCTCGGAGCAGGTTATGGTTGGCTTTTGAATAAAATCAAGGGTGGCGAGATGATGATAGCGACATATGTCGGATTCTCTGCTGTCTCATTCATGTGTATGATGTGGCTTCTCATCCCGTATTCAAGCCCGACAATGGTGTGGGGATTTGCAGGAAAGGGATTGAGGACAACAATCTCCCTCGAGGGATTCTATAATGGAGTACTGTCCAACTTTCTGAAAATACAGATAGGCCATTTCTCCTTCCCGACAGGTGCTATCCTCTTCTTTGCTCTCCTTGCCTTCCTCATGTGGGCATTCCTCCACACAAAGACGGGAACCGCAATGACGGCAGTCGGCTCGAATGCAGTGTTTGCAAGGGCAAGCGGAATCAACGTGGATTACATAAGGCTTCTTTCCGTTGTGATGTCGACATGGCTTGCCGCGGTGGGCATCCTCGTCTATGAACAGGGGTTCGGATGGATACAGCTTTACATGGCACCGTTCAATATGGCTCTTCCTGCTGTTTCGGCAATACTTATCGGTGGAGCCACTGTGAATAAGGCAAACATAAAGAATGTCATTATTGGAACATTCCTCTTCCAGGGAATTGTTACAATGACTCCTACTGTCATAAATAACCTCATGATAGTGCTCACGGGAGAGGGACTGGACATATCGGAAGTAATAAGAACGATAGCATCCAACGGTATGATTCTCTATGCACTCACAAGAAAGACGGAGGCAACAAAATGAAGAAGATACTCTCATTTGTAAAAAACAACTCGGTTCCGATTATGTTTGTAATAATCTGTGCTGTCTGCATTCCTATTTCCGGGTTCTCCGTCAGCTTCCTTTTGAGTGAAATAATAACAAGAATAGCACGTAACTCTTTCCTTATACTCAGTCTTTTGATTCCTATCATTGCAGGAATGGGACTTAATTTCGGTATGACACTCGGTGCAATGGCAGGAGAGATAGGGTTGATTTTCGTCTCGGACTGGAGAATAGCAGGAATCCCGGGGATCGTGCTGGCAATGATTATCTCAATTCCAATCTCAGTATTCCTCGGCTGGCTGTGCGGAACAATCATGAACAAGGCCAAGGGAAGGGAGATGATTACCGGTTATATCATGAACTACTTTGTGAATGGTGTTTACCAACTCCTTGTCCTCTTCGGTATGGGCGTTATAATCCCGATTATCCATGATGATATTCTCCTTCCCAGGGGCTATGGAATCAGGAATACTGTTTCCCTTCTTGATATGAGACAATCTCTCGATAATGCGATTGCGATCCGTATAGGAGGCGTCAAGATTCCTGTTCTTACGTTCATTATCATAGCCTTGATGTGTCTCTTTATTGTATGGTTCAGACGTACAAAGCTGGGGCAGGACATGCGTGCTGTCGGCCAGGATATGGAAGTCGCCAGGGATGCCGGGATTGCTGTTGAGAGGACACGTGTGATTTCAATCATAATCTCTACAGTATTTGCAGGCTTCGGAATGATAATCTATTTGCAGAATATCGGAAACCTTTCGACATATACTGCACATTCACAGATAGGTATGTTCTGCATAGCTGCCCTTCTTGTCGGAGGTGCATCTGTTGACAAGGCGTCGATCGGTAATGTTTTTTTGGGAGTGACTCTCTTCCATCTGATGTTCATCGTCGCACCGACTACGGGAAGTGTGATTACTGGTGACTCAATGATTGGAGAGTATTTCAGGGTGTTCGTTTCTTATGGTGTCATCACGCTTGCACTTGCAATGTATGAAGCTAAGAAGAGACGTGTGAAGAGCCAGGGCGGACAGATTCTCCGGGCTATGCAAGAAGAAAAGAGTGTGGAGGCATAAGATGAAAATGAACTTCAAGAGGACATTCTTCTACAGACTTGGGGGAATTCTATTATTGATTATTATTGCTGTTGCCATGATCTTCATAGGACGTAAACACATAATCTATGTTGACAACAAGACTCTTGAATATGATGGTGGGAGTGTAAGTGCCCTTTACAAGATTGAGGTCTCATGCAATGGAAATGACACAAAGAAGCTTTACCAGCGGGAAAGGGGAGAGCTTACGATTCTTGGTCAGAATACCACACTCAATTTGACCATTACAGAGACAAAGGGAGGGCAGGAGGAGGAGAAAAGTTACCGCCTTCATGTGCCGTTCAAGAAGGATGCTGTCGTGGTTAATGTGCCGGCACTCCTGGCGGGGCTGGATGAAGATGTCTGGATGACTGATTTCGTCTCTCTTGCAACAAGCACTTCCGCTTCTGAGGAGGAAGTTGTCCTGTCTGATGACTTCGGGCTTGGTGAAGATTTATAAAACGTGGAGTTTTTCTTTATTTTTAAACCATCCTTCGGGGTGGTTTTTTCAGCCGCAGCATTCAAGGTTATCTGGTAATTGATAGAGTAAAACAGCCCCTGATTGGGGCTGTCATCTTATTTAACTTCAAGCAACATGTTGTTGCTTCCGAGTACTTTGGGTTCCGTTCCATTGCGGACGCAATCCTCATCAACAACAACTTCCTTCACACCTGGTACAGACGGAATGGAGTATGAGACATCCATCATGAGGTTTTCTACGATGCTCCTGAGTCCCCTTGCTCCGGTCTTCTGCTCGAAGGATTTTTTAGCTATGGCGTGTATTGCTTCATCTGTGAATGTCAGCTTTATGTTATCGAGGGCAAATGAAGTAGTATATTGCCTGATAATTGAGTTTTTCGGTTCTGTGAGGATTCTTACAAGGTCCTCCTCCCGCAGGTTATCGAGACTTACATGAATCGGGAGACGTCCGATAAATTCCGGTATAAGACCGAATTTGACAAGATCATCCGGATGAAGCAGCTTGAAGAGTTCCCCAAGGTCTTTCTCTTCATTTTCCTCAACTTTTGCACCGAATCCCATGGACGAGACGGCCGTCCTCTTCTCAATCACCTTGTCCAGTCCGACAAACGCACCGCCGCATATGAAGAGAATATTGGATGTGTCTATTTTGAGCATTTCCTGGTTGGGGTGTTTCCTTCCACCCTGTGGCGGGACTGAGGCTACAGTACCTTCGATAATTTTCAAAAGCGCCTGCTGTACACCTTCTCCCGAGACATCACGTGTGATCGAGACATTCTCACCTTTCTTTGCAATCTTATCGATTTCATCTATGAAGATGATTCCCTTCTCAGCTTTTTTGATATCGAAATCTGCAGCCTCGATGAGTTTCAAAAGGATATTCTCGACATCCTCACCGACATAGCCTGCCTCTGTCAGAGTAGTAGCATCGGCAATGGCAAATGGTACGTTGAGCTTCCTGGCAAGGGTTCTTGCAAGGAGCGTCTTACCTGTCCCGGTAGGTCCCACAATCAATATGTTGGACTTATCAATCTCAACTCCGCTCTCCTTGATTCTGTCGGCATACTTGATTCTCTTGTAATGGTTGTAAACAGCAACGGAAAGAACTTTCTTCGCACTGTCCTGGCCGATCACATACTCATCAAGATATTTCTTGATTTCCTCCGGAGTCGGGATTTCGAGAGAACTGAATCCGTTTTCCGGATCCTCATTCTGCTGCTTACGGATTATGTCATTACATGTTTCGATACAGTCTTCGCATATTGCGATCCCGGGGCCGGTGACGGCACGCACGGAGCCGTCAAGCGGACGGCCGCAAAATGAGCAATATTTAACGTTTCTAGCCATTCTTTTTCATCACCTTATCGACAATACCGTAACTAAGAGCTTCTTCTGCACTCAAATAATGGTCTCTCAGAATATCCTTTGCAACAGTTTCTGTGGTCTTCCCTGTGTGGAAGGCAAGTATGCCTGTGGTGAGCTCTTTAAGCCTTTGCAGTTCCCTGTTGGTCACGATGATGTCTGAAGCCTGTCCCTCGGCACCTCCGGAGGGCTGGTGTATCATAACCCTTGCAGAAGGAAGGATAAAACGGTTGTCCTTCTCTCCTCCGGCAAGGATGATTGCAGCCATCGAGCATGCCTGTCCGATGCATATTGTCCTCACCGGGCACGCAATATATTGCATGGTGTCATAGATGGCGAGACCCGCAGTCACACTCCCTCCGGGGGAGTTGATATACAGGTTGATGTCTTTCTTAGGATTCTCACTTTCAAGAAAGAGCAATTGTGCAACGACAAGATCTGCCATGGCATCATTGATCTCTCCGTCGACAAAGATAATCCTGTCCTTCAGCAGGCGTGAGAAAATATCATAGGTACGTTCCCCTGTACCTGTCTGTTCAAGAACATAGGGAACGTATGTGTTCATTTTCGGTGTAGACAAGTTTAATTACTCCTCTTGAGCCTTTTCTTCTTTCTTTTCCTCTTCCTTAACAGCCTTGAATATGTTGTTTTCAATAAGGAAAGGCAATACCTTCTGGTACTTCAGCTCTTCAGCGAAATATTCTTTGTAGTTATTTTTGTCTTCTTCACTGAGCTTGTCATAAGCCTCTTCTCCGGCAACCTTTCTGATTTCATCTTCTGTCACCTCAAAGTTTTCCTTGTCGGCGATAGCGGTCAGGACAAGTTCCTCTTTTGCATCTTCAGCTGCCTCATCATGCCATGATGCTGTGAAGCTGTCCTTGCTCTGTCCGACACTCTTCAGGTAGTCAAGGAATGTTTTTTCATTGCCGAATGTATTCTTTGTGAAGTTCTGCCACTTGCCTTCAATCACCGCATCCACCATTGATTTTGGAACTGTGATGTCAACATTTTTCATAATGGCATTGATAACAGCATCTTCCTTTACATTTGTACGGTAGGAATCGAGTTTTTCCTCAAGATCCTTTCTTACGCCGGCCTTGAGATCTTCAACTGTCTTGTATTCGTCCTTGACGTCCTGAGCAAACTCATCGTCAAGCTCCGGAAGTTCCCTCTCCTTAAGTTTCTTGAGAGTTATTGTAATCATAACTGTCTTGCCCTTGAATTCCGGAGATGGGGAGTTTTCGTCGTCCTCAGCATAAGTTTTGGAGACAACCTTGCTTTCTCCTACAGACATACCTGTAACATCATCATCAAGCTTGAATGTATTGTATGTTTTTCCGATTGTGAATGAGAAATCTTCTCTTGAGAAGTCAGCATAGTGCTCGCCCTCTTCTGAGGAAACCTCATAGTCGATTGTTGCGATATCCCCAGCATCAGCAGGATTTGACTTGTTGACAACAATAGCATTCTGCTCCCTTAGCTTCTCAATCTCATCCTCGACGTCCTTGTCTGTGACTTCCTTGTCGACGTACTCGACCTCAAGGCCTTTGTACTCCGGGAGTTCGAAAACAGGATAGATATCGTACTTGACTGTGAATGTCACATCACTGTCCTTCTTGAAGGGTAGGAGAGCCTCCTCGTCCTGCAACTCGGGAACAGAATAACCAAGTGGCTTCTGTGATTTCTCAAGAGTCTTGATTGTCTCCTGGAGCTCTGACTCCATAAGATCGAATGTTGACTCGTTTCTTACCTGGTCGCCAATCTTTCTCTCCAGTACAGATGCAGGGATATGACCTTTTCTGAAGCCCGGCAGCTCGACTTTCTTTGCATACTGACTCATCTTTTCATTGTATGCCTTTTCGATAGAAGCGGCATCGATAGTAAGTGTAAGTGATGCCTGACTATTCTCTAATGTTGTGAATTTCTTTTCAGTTACCATTTTTTTCTGGAACTCCCTTGTATTACGTTGTTACATGCTAATAGCCAAATCAATATATACATTTTCCTTATATTTGTATATAAGGCCGTTTCTTAAAAAAATAAACAATTAACGAAAAAGAGAAAAGAGCAGAAAAAGAAAAAATAAAGAAATCGGACAAATTTATGTAACTAGGTCATTATCTGACCTGGTGTGTATGCAATACTTGCTCCTGGAGGCAAAATGAAAAGCACAGAGATAACAGCCACAGCAGAAAGAAGCAGCAAAGACAGGAAAGAGGCATCTGCATTCATCTCGGAAATGGATCCGTTTATACGTAAGGTAGCTTCACGCTATATGTTTTCATCATTTGATGAGGACATCTATTCTGTATCACAGGAGGGGTTCTTCCGGGCAATTGTCAATTTTGATTACAACTATGGAGGGTTCATTCCCTATGCAAAAAAGTCAATGGAGATTGAGATAAGATCCTATCTGAGTAACGAGACCCGTCTTATAAGAATTCCCCGCTATGCCGTTGAAATGGCTAGAAGGGTGAAATGTGCAAAAGCTGGGAATCCACGTGCAGGACGCAGCCAGATAATGGAGACAGCCGGAATAAAGAGCGAGCGGACCTACCGTACCATAACCGAATCCCTCTCCATCGCTGCTGTCAGCTCCCTTGACAGTCCGATAAATGAGAAAGGAGAGACTCTCTCTGATGTTGTTGCCTCAAACGGTAATGTCGAGGAGGAAATTGTTGATGGGGAGATTATGGATGAACTCTGGTTGGGAATAAATCGTCTGGATGCGACTGACCGGGATATAATAATACATCTCTTCGGCTTGGGAGGGGAGGAGAAGATGAGCCTATCTGCACTTGCTTCGAAACACGGGGTGTCTAAGGTGACAATTCAGAACAGGAAGAAAAAGGCTCTCGGAATACTCAAAAGCCATTTGCTTCCTTTGGTGACATAAGGAAAGGTTTGGGGTATTATCATAGTGTGAAAAAAAGGTGTCTTCTTGTTCTGTTATCCTTAATTTTACTCTTTTCCTGTTCCACCATGAAGACGGAAGGGACTCTGGACAGTGTTTCCAACGCCGGAGAGGGGGAGATGACGGCTGTAAAAGAACTTGTCAGCGATATGCTGGATACCCTTGATGATACAGCCCTTACCTCTCTTGATATCGCCTCCGCCCTTGATGACTCATATATGGTATACAATTTCTATCTTCCTGCCTATGACAGCATTCGGGAGAGGTATCTAGCGTCTGTTATCTCCATTTTGGGAGAAGGGGTTCTGTCAGCATTGAAGGAAAGTGTTGCTGATGTCGCGCCTGCTGTGGGAGAGAATGCCTCCCGCTACTTTGCGGGTGAGGCGGTCACTCCTGACATAGAGACGGCAACAAGAGATGGTGTTGCATCTGCAGTCATGGGAGACTCCAAGTATGTAGAACTTCTTGCTGGAGCAGGGGAGGAGAGCTTAGTCAGTTTCAGCAATGTACAAAAGTCATATTCAATCTTCAGCCTTGTCGGGAAGGAAATAGATCTTCCTGAGGTCAAGCTTCCCAGTATTGAGGTATTTGTTAATCTTATTCTTGATAAATACTATTTGCTTCTCTCCTCTGCAGAGGGTAAATTGAGGGACAATCCCTTCTATGGGGAATCTGAGTACAGCCTGTTCTGGGGAGAAAAGAATGAGTGACCTCTTTTCCTCCGCACCGATAGAAAATGAACCTCTGGCATCAAGAATGCGTCCAAGGAATCTGGACGAGTACATAGGGCAGGATCATATTCTGGGCCCCGGAAGACTCCTCAGACGTGCTATCCAGACGGACCGGCTCTCGTCAGTCATCTTCTATGGTCCTCCTGGGGTGGGTAAGACTACACTTGCACGGGTTATTGCAAACACTACAAAGAGTCATTTTTCTACTCTCAATGCAGTCCTCTCTGGAGTGAAGGAGCTTAGGGATGAGATATCATCAGCAAAGGAACGCCGCGACCACTACGGGATGAGGACAATACTCTTTGTGGATGAGGTTCACAGGTGGAACAGAAGCCAGCAGGATGCACTTCTCCCGTGGGTTGAGAATGGAACTTTCATTCTTATAGGTGCAACAACAGAGAATCCTTTCTTTGAATGCAACAGAGCCCTTGTTTCACGTTCTCGCATCTTTCAACTCAAACCACTTGATGAGAATGAGTTGAGAAAAGTTGCCATTCAGGCAATAAACGACAAAGAACGTGGATATGGTAAGTACAAGGTGAGATTTGAAGAAGGTGCACTTGAGCACCTGGTCTCCGTTGCATCGGGCGATGCAAGGAGCCTTCTCAACGCTCTTGAGCTTGCAGTTGAGACAACACCGTTCTCTTTCCCTCCGCCTGAGGGAAGCGAGATATACATAACCAAAGATACTGCTGAAGAGTCAATACAGAGAAAAGTTGTGTTATATGACAAAGAAGGAGATTATCACTTCGATGTCATTTCAGCCTTCATCAAATCTCTCAGGGGGTCTGACCCTGATGCTGCGCTCTATTGGCTGGGGCGCATGGTCGCTGCAGGTGAAGATCCCGGTTTCATATTCAGGCGTATGCTCATCAGCGCCACGGAGGACGTGGGGCTCGCAGACCCCAATGCCGTTGTAGTTGTCGAAGCTGATGCTGCAGCTTTCGACAGGATAGGACTTCCTGAGGGAAGGTTTCATCTTGCCCATGCCACACTCTATCTTTCAACATGCCCCAAGAGCAATTCGACTTTGGGATTTTTCGATGCTTTGAAGGATATAGAGAATGAGAAGAGCAGGGAGGTTCCGAACCACCTGAGAGATGACTCCAGGGACAGTGCAGCTTTCGGCCACGGGGAAGGGTACCTTTATCCTCATTCCTATACAGACCACTGGGTTGCACAGCAATATCTTCCGGACGGGCTCCAGGGAAGGGTCTATTATAAGCCGGGCTCCCTCGGATACGAGGGAAAGATTAAAGATGACGTATATAGAAGAAGGGAAGCCCAGCTTGAGGCATCAAGCGATGATTTTTTTCTGGAAAACTATACATACACTCCTGATACAACTGCCCGCGACAGGTGGATCAAACGCTCCCTTTCGGGAAGATCAGAGACGCTTCTTGCCCTTACTGACAAGCTGTATTCGTCCCTTGAACTAAGGCGTTACGAGAATGTGCTTGTGCTTAATGCCTCGAACGGACTTCTGCTCTATCCCTTGATGAGGATGAACCCTGAGGGTTTGAGCATAGCAAGTGTCATAACCCGTGAGCAGAAGGATGTCATAGACCACTATGCAACTCAGATGGAGGAGCTTTTGAGGCCGCAGATTGTCGTGAGCGGGGCACGGGAGGTGTTCGGACTAATAGAAGAAGGTATGCGCTTCGGCGCCATCAGTGCCCGCAATGTACTTTCACGCCTCAATGATGACCGGGTAATTCTCCCATTGATTAAAGAAAGACTTGAGGAGGATGGAGAAATTGCACTTCTTGAGACAATTCCGTCTCTTTCGATGAGACTTTCCGATATTTCTTCATTCACTCTTAAAGATCAGCTTGAGAAGGCTGAAGCGGAGATATACAACAGAAGGAACCCACTCTTTGCCTGGGGAAAGGAAGACCTGGAAAGAACTGTGAAGGAGTATTTCCCGTCTGCAACGATAATATATAGTGAAATAACTGAGAAGAGAAATATAACACAGGAGAATGCCTCAATCTGGTTTGAGAAGACCTATTCAAAATATGGCGTGGACAGGAATCTTTTTATCTCGGCTTTCTCTTCCCGCACAATTGACTGGACGAATACAGTTGCGATAATACGGAGTAACACGAGGGCCTGTAAGGGCAGAGAAAAGAATGAGCACAAGGAAGTGAAAGAGCTTGTCCGTGGTACAAAAGAAGAATAAATCAACTTTTTTCTGATTCTCTGTTGACATAAAAAAAGTCTTTCTTTATAGTCTCAAATGTTGAAATTGCAATGGCGAACGCATTGCTACCAAACATGGTGGAAGTAGTTCAG
>CAVHPV010000007.1:0-51140 GCA_963638045.1 Faecalibacterium sp. CAG:74
AGCTCAAACACAGTGGCCCTGTACATACGGAAACTGCAAAGAGGGTGGAGGAGACTGAGACTTCTGACTCGATTCTGCTCTTTACAACAAAGACATGTCCCAATTGCCCGAATGCAAAGCGCCAGCTTGTCGCAGCAGGAATAGATTATGAGATTGTTGACTGTGAGGAGCAGCCGGCCCTTGCTGAAAAGTATGGAATCAAGAGTGTTCCGACACTTGTTGCGGGAAGTGATGTAATTTCCGGAGTCGGTCCGATCATTGCGTGGATAAAGTCCAGTAAGGTTAACGCGGGCTGAGCAGAATATATTGTCTTTGCAGGTCTGTTCTCTCTTTTGGGGGAACAGACTATTGTTTTGCCTTTATATGCTATTAATATTTGACATATAATGAATTAGTAGGGCTTATTATGACTGGAAAAACAAAACATACACTCTTTGTATCTATACTTATGGCAATATTTCTTGTACTGCTCTGTTTTGTGCTCGTGGAATATAAGACAAACTACAGGAAGACTGAGGTCTTATCGTCATCCAGCGGCGACTATCGACTCTCAATATATATGATAGGCGAGCCACAGTTTCCATATGGTTATACGAAGTGGGGATTCAGTCTTTACAGGGGAAAGGAGAAGCTTGGAGAAAAGTCCATGGCACTTCTTAATGATGGAAAGGTCCTCACAGAAGAAAACTTCTCTGTTATCTGGGCAGAGAGTAATCTAACAATCACTGTTTTCGGCTCTGAGCAGGAAGATACAAAGTGTATAATCAGACTGTGAGAAAGAGAGACAACGTCGGAATTCTGTCTGTTTTTCACCTGTATTGTTAAATTTATGTAAAGATTATACGATTATTTTGACATTTTTCCGGATTTTTCTGCTTACAATAATGGAGGCAGATAAAATGAATCAGCTTAACAACATCATTTTAGAAGGCACAGTTGTCAATGAACCGGATGTAGTCGCAAAAAGTGCGGTTACTCAAAGCAGACTTGTAAAATTCACAATCGCCAATGACAGGTATTACAAGGATATTAACGGGAACTCAAAACAGGAAACATTATTCCTTGTTATCCAATGCTGGGGAGAGCTTGGAGAGAAGGTTCTGACAAACATTCATAAGGGGATGATTGTCCGGACTGTCGGGAGACTCATGATGTGTCGCTGGGAGAGCAAGACGGGAGAAAAGAAGAGTACAATTGAAATTGTCTGTAATCATATCGAGTACAGACTGAACAAAAACAAGGACACAAAGATGGAGGTCATTGAGGATACAGCAAAAGAGGCTGAGATTCTTGCTGATACCACTGTCCTGTATGAATTCTGACTAATCTGGCCGGTGGTGTCTTACCAAACCACCGGCTAATCTTTACTCAGAAAAGAACCCCTGCAGAGAGGCATATGAGTATGACCACTCCCAGCACTATCCTGTAAATACCGAAGAGTGTAAAGTCTTTTCTTCTTATGTAGTTTAAGAGGAATTTTATGACAAGAAGAGAGACAACAAATGCTGTAACGGTGCCGAGAAGAAGGATTAACAGCTCATCTTGAGTGAAGGCGGTACCAAACTTCATAATCTTCACCAGTGATGCGCCGGCCATTGTTGGAACTCCCATGAAGAATGAGAATTCTGCTGCCGTAGTCCTGTCCATACCCAATATGAGAGCCCCCATGATTGTCGAACCCGACCTTGATGTCCCCGGAACAAGGGAAAGAACCTGGAAGAGACCGGTGTAAAAGGCAAGAGAATAAGTTATGTCATCAGTTGAAGAAGTAACGGGTAAGCGTGTTTTGTTTTTTTTCTCGATAACTATGAAGAGGATGCCGTAAAAAATCAAAGTAGAGGCAATTATTACCGGAGTATGGAGATGTTCGTCCATCCAGTCGTCAAGAAGGATTCCTGCTATTCCTGAAGGAATTATGGCGATTATTGTCTTCAGCCAGAGGTTGAGGGTATCTTTTTTTACTATTATCTTTCCTTCATTTTTTCCGAGAGGCCAGAGTCTCTTCCAGTAAAGGACGGCAATTGCAAGTATTGCACCTAGCTGGATTACGACAAAGAACATGTTTTTGAAATCGGTGGATCCATCAAGGGTAAGTATTGAGTCGAAGAGCAGCATGTGCCCCGTGCTTGAAATCGGGAGCCACTCTGTTATGCCCTCGATTATCCCAAGCAAAATCACCTTAACTATATTTGTCATTTCCATTCTTTTACATCCTCAATCCAGGGGAACACATTCACTGCTGCGGAGGTAGAATACACATGTCCTTACCGTTTTACCGGGGTATATTGTCTCAATTGCCTTTCTGTAGTAGCCGAGCTGTGCTCTGTGCTTTTCCGCATCTTTTATCCTGTCAGTCTTGTAGTCGACAATTATTATATCGTTGTTATTGATACACAAAAGGTCTATGATGCCCTCGACTATGTTTTCTCCATCCTTGATTATGAACTCTTTCTCCGGGTAAAGAGAATAAGATGACAGACTTTCATAGAAACAAGATGAGAGGAAATTGTCCCTGAGCGTATATGCATTATCGAATATAATATTTCTCTCATTCTCATCTTTAAAGAAGGAGGTTGTGTCTGATGTTGAGCCTTTTATACTGTCTTCAATTAGAAGATGTACAAGAGTACCGAACTCTGTGATTCTCTCCTCACGATTTTCAGAGAGCGAGAATATTCTGTCAGCCTCAATTGAGACAAGAGGTGAAAATGACGATGAAATCATATCATCTTCCCTGACAAATGATGTAACACCAATCTTGAGCCGTTCTCCGCCGTCATGCTCCGCTCTTGTATTTGCATACCATCCAGCTATATCGACCACATTGCTTCTTTTTTCTCTTTTTTTCTCTCTGAAAGTGTAGTATTTCACAGGATAGAACTGTCTTGTCTCAATAAGGGCAGAGTTTGAGTCAATATCGAAGTCAATCCCATTGATGAAATATTGAAGCATTGAGTTGTAGCTGTCTTCCCCTGCTTTTACAAGACTTCCTTTGGAGAATGACTGTTTTCCGAATACAGATGTGAAAATTAGATGATGCTCACTCCTTGTTGCAGCGACATAGAGAACTCTCTTTGTCTCAGCATTCTCAATTCTGTTGTCTTGTTTCTTAAGAACAATTGAGAGAGGATTCTTGAGACTATTATCCTCTGTAACATAATATGGAAATAATGGAAGACCGGAAGGGAGCAAAACAAGTGAATATCTGTCACTATTGTTTTTTCCTGCCATATCACAAACGAAGACGATAGGGTACTCAAGCCCCTTGGATTTATGAATTGTCTGTATGGTGACACCGCTTCTCTTTTCCCTGAGCACGTTCAGATCCTTGAAATCTGATACATCTCCCAGTCTCGGCCTGATTCTGTCAAGAAGCTCAATTATCCCCCTCGAGGAAGAATCAAAGTCAGAGGCTATCGAGAAAAGATAGTCGAAGTGCTCTTTGTAGCTCTCATTTCTGCTGTCTCCTTCTATATAATACCTGTAGCCTGTGTCATACCAGAGATAATGGATAAGAGAAGTGAGTGACCCACGTTTTTCTATATTGGTGATTTCTCCCATCATCTCATCGAGAAGGCTCAATCTTTCCAGACCGTCGGGAGAGAGGTCCATATCTCTTGTAAGATCTTTTCTTACATTATTGACTGTTTTTTCTATGTCTTTGTCTGACATATTTACAAATGGAGATCTCAAAAGGGAGGCATAGGACAGAAGATCATCGTAGCCGTATATTGAATACTGGAGTATGGAATAGAAGTCATTTACAATTGCATCTGCTGTAAGGGACTTGTTGTCAGTGACATTGAATGGTATGTCGAAGAGCCTTAATGCCTTTTCATAGTCGCTTTGGTGAGAAGTCTTCTTGAGAAGTATTGCTATGTCATCGTATTCGGGGTACCTCAATGTGCCTGAGGCACGGTCATAGGCCATATAATTTTCTTTCTCATTTCCCAGAATCTCCTCTTTGATAATCCTGGCAACTTCATATGCCTCACTTTCATAGTTTGAAGCAGCCTCATCGTCATCAATCTCACTTGCGTTCATATATCTGAAGCTGATATTTGGCTTTACTCTTTCTCTGTTGCTCTGAAGAGGAGTGTATTCAGCCTCATAGTCAGGAGTGTCGGGAGTATGGACAGGCATTATCCTATCATTGAATATGCTGTTGATTTTTTCTATAAGACCTTTCTCGCTACGAAAATTCTTATTGAGCATTAAAACTCTCTCATCTCCGAAATCCTTACTTATGTTCTTGAAAACAGAGACGTCGGCTCCCCTGAAGCGGTAGATTGACTGCTTTTCATCCCCAACCATGAAAACTTTGTCCATTACGATGTCTTTAACGCAAGGATAGCTTACTTCAGATGTGAACTCGGGTTTTGCCGCCAGCAGGTATATAAGTCTTTTATTCTCCTCATTGTTGTCCTGAAATTCATCAACCATGATTTTCTTGAACTTTTCATTGTAGTATTTTCTGAGGCTGTAGTTGGTTTTAAGTATGTCTATGGAGAGAAGTATGACATCATGGAAGGTGAGGACTCCCTCGGTACGCTTGTGAGAGATTATCCTATTCTGGAATTCACATAGAATGGACGAATAGGCCTTCAGGAGAGAGAAGCTGTCCTCATTCTCAAATTGCAAATTATTTAGATAGGTTGAAAAACCGTCCTTTATCTCTGACCGAATGGCTTTGAACTCATCACTAAGAGCCGGACATTCCTTAACTTTCTGCTTCTTCGAAAATGATGTAATAATTTCATTACCTTCATTCATGAATGCGAGAAGAGATTCAGCATGTTTAATGTCTTCCTCCACACTCATGTATTTCCCATATTCTGAAACTAATGTCAGAATACGCCCCGTCAGGTTTTCCTTTGTCTTTCTATTTTCCTCTTTGATGGTCCTCAGGGCCTCAATCTTCATCATTTCATAGAGTTTCTCGCTGTCATCAACAAAAGGAGACGCAATGTTGATATAATTATGGGTGATATCGAGAAAGAGTGATAAAAGTGAATCAAATGAGATGATTGAAAGCAGTTTCTCACACTCTGTCTCTTTTTCAATTTTCTCTTCAACTATTTCTCCTAGTGTTGATTCAACAAACTTCTCAAGGTCACTGTCATCTTCTATTGTGAAAGTGGGGGAAATACCATATCGAATACAGTCAAGGCGGACTATACGGGAGCAGAAGCTGTCTGTTGTCGAGATCTCGGCTTCAGAGAATCTGTCTATCTCCCCGGAAGGAATAAGCCCATCATCTCCGGCCTTCTTGAGAATCATATAAATCTTAGCCCTCATATTTGCTGTGGCAGCTTTTGTGAAGGTGATTGTGAGGATCTCATCACTGTGTATATCTTTCTCATCATCCATGAGAAGTCTCAGAAAACGGTAAGTGAGCACAGTTGTCTTACCACTTCCGGCTCCGGCGGGAAGGACGGAGTAATCGTCGCTGAGAACTGCCTTATGCTGGTTTGATTCAGGAGAGGAGATATCGAATCCGTTTTTCTTTGCAAATAAAAGGAATTTCTCCATCGTTTCAGTCTTCATGTTTTTCCTCCATCGATATGGCAAATCTAGCCCTACAGAGCCTCATGTAAGGACAATTAATACAATTTTTCTCCCGGCTGGAGGGGGTAAAGTCTCCCGATAAGAGAACTTTTTTAATTTTTTCAAGGCGTTCTGCAGAGTTTATGAGGACAGCCTCCTTTGTGTTGCCTTCCTTCCTCTCTCTTCCATTCTTCTGATAGTAGGTTTCAGTCGGCCAGACAATCTTGTAGTTTTCATCCTTGAAAGAATAAAATGCACCTCCCTCCACATCGCTGTCGAGAAGTAGGGCATAGAGGATAACTTGCAGACTTGTATCTTCAAGAGAAGAGGAAGAGTAGTCGTTGCTACCCCCTGTCTTCCAGTCAATTATATATGACTTACCGTTTTCGTCTGTAAGTATTGTGTCTACTCGGCCGTTGATTGTTATTTTTCCTATTAGCGGATAGTTATCTATCACTTTCTCGTTTTCCTTGAAAGTAAGTGAAGAGTATATGACGGCCTTGGAGGATGTAAGGACAGAAGGAAGCTTAGTAGCATATCTTCCCAATATGTGGGCATATGTATAGTGGGTAGTTATCTTTCTCTTTCTTTCGGCCTCATTAAGAAACTCAAGAAAAAGGAGCTCAAGCCTTTCCTCATCAATATTTTTGATGCTTCCAGCCTCCTCAATTGCCTTTTCGATTGTATTGTGGAGGATTTCTCCGACAGACCTTGGATCCTCCATTACAGGAGAGTAGTCCTTTTCCCTGATGGAAAGTCTTGATGATACATATCCACGATACGGGCATAGATCATAGTCCTTGATCTTTGAAACACTGAGAGATATCGCCTCATCAATGAAAGGTAGAAGTGTGACTTTACCTTCTCTTCCTTTTAGTGTTGAATTCTGAGCCTTGAAAAATGATAGATTCTGGCTCTTGTATGGATGCAGGGACGGATTGATATTGTCAATCCAGAAGCTTCTTTCTTCTGAGTACGCATCATTACTTTCCCATTTGCTCTTTTTTGCCCTGTCGAGAAAGATGGGAGGAAGCAGTCTTGCCCCGTCAAAGCCGGAAGAAGTGCCTGTTATTATTGTCTTTTCATTGAAGACAGGAGAGGAATATATGTTGAGCAATGCATCCGTCAGATTTCTCTCATTCTTTCCTTTAGGAGAAAGGAGGAACGGGTAATCATTTATCTTCTTTTCTGTCGTTCTGTCATCAAGGCCGATTATATAGTGTACCTTTGTGATGAGACCTGCGGATGCAGGATAAGCATATACTCTGATTCCTTTCTCGTTCTCTGTTCTCTCAACGTATTGTGTCTCCCCGATGAGAGAGACAAAAAGCCTGAAGAGATCCTCTGTATCATCATCTTTGAAAATGATGAGCAACTCAAGTATGGAACCGAAGACCCGATCATTCTCTTCGTTCCATTCTCCCGGAGTAAAGAACCTGTCTCTGAATTCTTTAATGCATTGGAGGGTATGAGTTCCGTTACGGCTCTTCATCATTTTGGAGACTGAATCATAAAGATCCATAAACATGGTCTTATTATTTCCGTCAAGGACACTCATCCAGCTCCTGATTCCCTTGTCCTCAATCCTCTCATCGACAGCCTTTCTCATTATGTTTATGTAAGCCTCACGATCTTTGAAGGGATAGAGAGGGTCCAGAAGCAACTTTTTTGTCTCTTCAAATGACCAATTTGAGGTATAAGTATCATAGAGTGCTTTGATGAATCTTCCCTCCGGATACTCCATAAGCGTACGAGCTGAAGTGAAAACCAGCGGAATATCTCTTTTTTTTGCCTCACTCTCAAGGTATGGTCTGTAGGTGGAAAGAGATGAAGAGGTGATTGCAATCTCATAATCGGGATAACTCTCCCTGTCCTTTTCAATTTCCCTCATTATTGAGCGTATCTCAGAGAGGGAATTATCGAATTCAAGAAGCGGTATTTCTGACGGGGAAGGGGAAGGAATTACATCAACGATACCAAGCTGGATAATCTCCCCGGGAAGATTTGAAGTGAAGGTTTCCGGAAAGACGAATATGAATTCTCCCTTCTTTATCTTTGAGTAGTCTGGTTTAAGATAATTCCTTTCATATAGAGAATTTGCTGAAAGATGCCTCATGTAGCTCTCCCTTATAAGGGTGATATCATGCAACATGTTGTACGGTATTTCCGAGCAGACTTCATCATCCGGGGATGGGAAGAATGGGAGCATGGCGGCAATGGACGAAGCGTAACTTAATGTGCTTTCAGGGTAATTGGCACAGGCAAAGTGCAAAAGACTCCCAAGTCCGTTTTTCTTCAGAAAGGAATAAGCAAACACTTTTCTTTCCGTTTTTGTTATTTCTCTTTTTCCTTCTGTGTCGAGAAGGGAAAGGAGAAACCTGTCCCAGCTTATTGCCCTGTCCCTGAAGACTGCCACTTCGGGATTTCTCTCTATAAAGGAAGTAATGGCGCTTCTGCTGGCTGTTTCAGATGTAAAGACCAGAGTTTTATCATTTCGTGAAAGGCAAGAGAATATTTTTTCCACTTCGTTCATATTGAAAGTATAGCATAAAGAGTGCAAAAGAATAAAAGGCGGACTTTGCTCTTTTATTTTGTCACGCCTTTAAATATAATCGGATACGTTATGAAGAAAAGATTAATCACATCAGCTTTACCTTATGTAAACAATATCCCGCACCTGGGTAACCTGACTCAGGTACTCAGTGCAGATGTCTTTGCACGTTTCTGTCGGTCCAGAGGCTATGAGACACTTTATATATGTGGTACCGATGAATACGGCACGGCAAGCGAGACAAAGGCTCTCCAGGAAGGTGTCACCCCACGAGAACTCTGTGACCGCTACCACAAGATTCATGAGGAAATATATAAGTGGTTCAACATATCTTTTGATTACTTCGGACGCACCAGCACACCCAAGCAGACTGAGATTGTACAGCATATTTTCTCTGCCGTTGACAAAAACGGTTACATAACAGAGAAGGAGACAGAGCAGCTGTACTGCCCGTCATGCAAACGCTTCCTTGCCGATAGATATGTCTCCGGCACATGCCCGAAGTGTGGATATGATGGGGCAAGGGGGGATCAATGTGACTCATGCGGATCTCTTCTGGATCCGACAGAGCTTGTCTCCCCCAAGTGCTCTGTCTGTGGCCATACACCTGAAATCAGAAAGACGAAAAACCTTTACATAAACCTACCCAAGGCTCTTCCAATGCTACAGAAGTGGATGGAAACGGCCAGCAAGGATGGCTTATGGGCAAAGAATGCAATACAGATTACCTCATCCTGGATTCGTGACGGTCTCCAGGAGAGATGTATAACCCGTGACCTCAAATGGGGAATTCCTGTTCCGAAACCCGGTTACGAAGACAAGGTCTTCTATGTCTGGTTTGATGCTCCTATCGGATATATATCAATTACGGCCAATTGCACAGATAACTGGGAATACTGGTGGAGGGAGCCGGAGAACACTGAGCTTTTCCAATTCATAGGTAAGGACAATATACCGTTCCACACTGTAATCTTCCCTTCCTCGTTACTTGCAACCGGTGAGAAGTGGACAATGCTACATCATATGTCAAGTACTGAGTATCTTAACTATGAGGGTGGCAAGTTCAGTAAGAGCAGGGGAATAGGCGTCTTTGGAAACGACGTTGAGGAGACGGGAATTCCTGCGGATATTTGGCGTTTCTACATGTTCTATAACAGACCCGAGAAGCAGGATTTTACATTTACCTGGAAGGATCTTCAGGAGAAAGTCAACAAAGAGCTTATCGGAAACCTGTCAAATCTTGTCAACAGAACACTTACATTCGTAAAGCGTTTCTATGACGGGTCATTGGGTGAAGGTGAATGTGATGAAAGTCTTGTCTCTGTCATAAGAGAGAAGGAGAATGAGATAACTTCCCTTCTTGAAAGGGCTGAGGAGAGAGATGCTCTCAGAGCAATATTTGCACTTTCCGATATAGGAAATAAGGCTTTCCAGGATGGCGAACCCTGGAAGAAGAGGACAGAGAACCCCGAGGAGGCAAAGAAGCTTCTGAGAACTCTTATATACCTTATAAGGGATCTTGCAATTATGGTTACACCATATATGCCATCGACGGGAGAGAGGATTCTGGAAATGCTCGAAGAGGACTCACATCTTTCATGGAAGAGTGTAGGTTCCTTCGCAGGGGAAGTAAGAATCGGGGTTGTAGGCCTTCTCTTCTCAAAGCTTGAGGACTCACTCATTGACACCCTGCGTGAGCGTTACAGCGGTTCTCAGAGCGAGAGGGAAGAGAAGAAAAAGGAAGAAAAGACCAATAAGGAAGTGAATAACAAGATGGATGAAGAAAAGTCATTATTGGAGAATTGGGCACACAAGGTAATTCTCAAGGTCAGTAAAATTGTCGAATGTGAAAAACACCCGGAAGGTGACAAGCTTTACATATTGAAGCTTGACTGCGGAGAAGAGGAGCCAAGACAGATTGTCTCTTCAATTGTACCGTATTATAAAAAAGAGGAACTTTTGGGGCACAACATTGTGCTTGTAAGCAATCTCAAGCCGGCAAATTTCAGGGGTGTAAAGAGCTATGGTATGCTCCTTGCTGCAAGTGACAAGGATGACGACAGTCATTCAACATGCGAAGTCATCTTTGCTGATGATTTTGCTCCGGGAACCGTGCTCGAGTATGAAGGACAGCCTGAGACAGAGAAGATTACGACTTACCTCAAGCCTGATCATTTCTTTGCTCTTCCGATGAAGACTGTCGGAGGTGTTGTAACTATTGACGGCAAGGCAATCGGCAAGGACGGCAAGAAACTTACTGTCCATAAATATACCGACGGGAATGTTGGCTAGAGTTATTGACTCAAATCATGGTAATCACCATAATGAAGCGGTAATTACAAAAATCCAATTGGAATAAGGAGCATTCAAAAATGCCTTGCGGAAGAAAAAGAAAAAAGCATAAGATCGCAACTCATAAGAGAAAGAAAAAGCTCAGAGCAATGAGACATAAGAAAAAGTAATCTTATTTGCTGTTAAGCCACTGTGAAAAATCGGTGGCTTTTTATTTTTTTGACATTATACTTAGTTACATTATTCAGGAGGAAGAATATGTCTGATTACATGGATGGAACAGGAATACAATATCATTTGAGAATAAAGAAGGGGGATGTCGGAAGATATGTCATTATGCCGGGAGATCCGAAGCGCGTGCCTCTTATTGCAAAATACCTTGATGACGCTGTTTTTGTCTCCGACTTCAGGGAGTTTGTGACCTACACCGGTTATCTTGATGGGGAGAAGGTGAGTGTGACAAGTACGGGAATAGGAGGACCGAGTGCATCGATAGCGATGGAGGAACTCTATAAGTGCGGTGCTGACACATTCATCCGAATGGGAACATGCGGAGGTATTGCTCTTCCTGTCATGGGGGGTGACTGTGTCATAGCGACTGGAGCAGTCAGGATGGAGGGTACAAGCAGGGAATACGCACCGATTGAATTTCCAGCATGTGCAAATTTTGAAGTCGTCGAGGCTTTGAGGGAAGGTGCAAGGAAGGTTGGATGCAATTTCCATACCGGAATCGTACAATGCAAGGACAGCTTCTACGGCCAGCATAACCCTGAGACTATGCCTGTAAGCTTTGAACTTTTAAATAAGTGGGAGGCATGGAAAAGACTTGGCGTACTTGCATCTGAAATGGAGTCTGCCGCTCTCTTTGTCGTCGCATCATACCTTGGTGTAAGGTGTGGTAGTGAGTTCTTCGTTGTCGGTAACCAGGAAAGGGAGAGACTCGGAATGGACAACCCGAAACTTCATGACACAGACTCAGCTATCAGGGTCGCAGTCGAGGGTGTCAGGGCACTTATAAGAAAGGACAGGGAGGAAAAGAGATAATTCCTCTTAGTTATAAAGCTTCTTTCCTGTTTTAAGAAAGAAGCTTTTTCTTTCCTCTAGGAGAGTATCGAGACTTTCCCCATCTCCTGCCTCCGTCTCTATTTCGATTATGAAAAGTTCCAGCCCGAGCGATGAATAGGCCTTCTGGAGAGCCATGTTGGGGTGAATTCCCAGATCAAGCTTGAAGCGCTCATCAGAGTAGCTTTTTACAGCATCATCTGTTTTATACAGGTAACATTCATCTGTTTTCAGATTCCTTATTACGCATACAGCCTTTATTTTATCCTGTCGTAAAAACTCTTTTGGAATTGACATATTGTGAGTTTACTTCTTTCCTCTTGATATGTATATAACTGAAATTATATTAGACAATCTGTCTGTTTTTGCGTAAAAACGTTAATTGTTAATTATTTTTTACAATATTGTTAAGAATACTATTAAAAATTTTAATTAATTTTACTTTTCTTTTAATTTCCTTGATATTAAACTAAAGATTAGAGGTTTTTTTAATGGAACAGCAGATACAGGATTTAATTAATTCCATCAAAAAAGACGGCATTGAAAATGCTGCCAATGAAAGTAAGAGAATAATCGAAGAAGCTCAGAAGAAAGCTGATGAAATCATCAATAAGGCAAAAGCTGAAAGGGATAAACTCATCAAAGACGCAGAAAATGAGATTGCAAGAGAAAAAGCCAACTATACAGAATCATTGAAAATGGCTGCAAGAGATCTCTCGCTCTCATTCAAGAAGGATACTGAGGCAAAGTTCCAAAAAATCCTTGATGATAAGGTTAAGAGTGCATTTGATGAGAAGCTCCTGAAGGAACTTATTGCTGCAGTTGTGAAGGCTGAATTCGATTCTGATGTCGTTGTTGTTCTCCCTTCCGATAAGAAGGAAGCTGTTTCAGCATCTCTGGCAAATGAACTCGGAAAGGAACTTGAAAGAGGTGTTGCAATTACATTTTCCAATTCTTTCAACGGCGGATTTAAGGTCATGGACAGGGACGGCAAGGCTTATATAGATCTCTCTGATGATGAAGTTACAAAACTCCTTTATCCGTATATCTCTGAGGCTGTCAGAGCACTGATCTAAGGAGACTGGTGGTGGCTGAATACATCTATTTCATTGTTTCACTTCCATATCTCTCCCTTGATCGTGATGCCTCCCTTACTTATGTGGAGTTCAAGAAGCTTGCAAAGGAGCAATTGAGTGCGAAAGATTATCATACTCTCGCCAAGGCAACTTTCGACCATGCTGGAGACAAGGACAGCAACCATATAATCCGAGACTGGGATAGTTTCAACTACCGTCTCAATGAGTATATTACCCAGGAGAGAGCAAAGAAACTCGGCTTGACCGGCGATGAGTACAGGGCAAGATGCACATATGATGAGAGAATAGAGCACAGAGCTTCCGAAATTGTTGCTATGACGGATCCGCTTGAGGCAGAGAAAGCCATTCTCGGTGAGTATTTTATCTTCCTTTCGAAGCACGAGGTCGAGTCCCAGTTCTCCCTGGATGCATTGATTGTTTACGGACTTCTGCTGCAGATAAAAGAGAAGGTTGCCTCATTCTCCGGAGAGAAGGGCCGTAACGAATTCGACAGATTATATAAGAGTATAAGAAAAGATATTTCCTTAAGGAGTAACCTATGAGTAATAAAACAGGCCATGTTGTCGGGGTTAACGGCAACCTGGTTAAAGTCTTATTTGACGATACAGTCATTAAGAACGAAATCGGCTTCATCCGGGTCGGGGATGAGAGCTTGAAGGGGGAGGTCATACGTATTGTTGACTCTGTTGCCGATCTTCAGGTTTTCGAAGACACGTCCGGTCTTACTGTCGGTGACAGGGTTGAATTCTCCGGCGAGCTTCTCTCTGTAGAGCTTGGGCCGGGACTTTTGACGCAGGTTTACGATGGCCTTCAGAATCCGTTGCCGGGACTTGCTGAGAAGTGTGGCTTCTTCCTTCAGAGGGGAGTTTATCTTGATCCTATCCCGAATAACGAGTGGGATTTCACTGTTACAGCTTCCTCCGGAGATATACTCTATGCAGGCGACTCCTTCGGAACTGTAAAGGAACTTCTTTTCACACATAAGATTATGGTACCATTCACACTCCAAGGGGAATGGAAGGTCACATCTATTGTTCCAAGTGGCAGATACCATGCTAAGGATACCCTTTGTACAATTGAGAACAGCAGGGGCGAGAAGAAAGAACTCAGCATGATTATCACACAGCCTGTCAAGGTGCCAATCAAGTGCTACAGTGAAAGGGTGAGACCTGATGAGCCGATGGTGACAAAAATTAGGCTTATCGACACATTCCTTCCTGTTGCAAAGGGAGGAACATACTGTATCCCGGGACCGTTTGGAGCAGGTAAGACAGTATTGCAACATCTTACAAGTAAGAACGCCGATGTTGATATAGTAATTATTGCAGCATGCGGAGAACGTGCGGGTGAGGTTGTTGAAACTTTGAAGGAGTTCCCTGAACTCATCGACCCACGCACCGGCAGGTCTCTCATGGAGAGAACAATCATCGTATGTAACACATCAAGCATGCCGGTTGCAGCCAGAGAGGCCAGTGTCTACACTGCAGTCACAATGGCTGAATATTACAGGAACATGGGACTTGATGTTCTCCTCCTTGCTGACAGTACCTCACGTTGGGCACAGGCAATGAGAGAGATGAGCGGAAGACTTGAGGAAATCCCGGGAGATGAGGCATTCCCTGCATATCTTGAAAGTAGGATTGCTGAGTTCTATGAAAGAGCCGGCAAGGTAAGACTTAAGGATGGTTCGTTCGGTTCTGTCACAATTGGCGGAACAGTTTCTCCTGCAGGAGGTAATTTTGAGGAGCCTGTCACACAGGCTACCCTTAAGGTTGTAGGTGCTTTCCATGGACTGAGCAGAGAGCGTAGTGATGCGCGTAAGTATCCTGCAATCGATCCTCTCGAATCATGGTCGAAGTATGAGGGGATAATCCCGAAGAAGGATGTAGCATATGCATATTCATTTGTCAAAAGAGGAAGTGAAGTCAACCAGATGATGAAGGTCGTTGGTGAGGAAGGAACAACTCTTGATGACTATGTCATTTACCAGAAAGGTGAGTTTGTTGACTCATGTTATTACCAGCAGAACTCGTTTGACCCTGTTGATGCAACTGTTTCAATTGAGAGACAGAGACATGTGTTTGGGTTGCTTCTTGAAATATTGCGTTCTGATTTCGACCTCGAGGACAAAAAGGATGCACGTTCCTTCTTCAACAGCCTTAGACAGCGTTTCCTTGACTGGAACGGCAAGGCTGAGGATTCGGCAGAATACAAAGAGATGGAGAAGGAGATCAGATCCTTCTTCTCTGCAAGGGTGAGGTAAGAGATGCAGAAGGTATATACAAAAATAGAATCCATCATCGGTAACGTCATTACTGTGAAAGCCGATGGAGTCAGAAGCGGGGACCTTGCTGAAGTCACCACCGGCAGCGGAAAGAGCTATGCCAATGTTATTAAGCTTGACGGCGAACTTGTTTCCCTTCAGGTGTTCAGCGGTGCTTCTGGAATATCGACAGATGCATCTGTCAGATTCCTCGGCGTGCCGATGAGAGTGTCTTTTTCCGATAACCTTCTCGGACGTGTCTTTGACGGGGCGGGAAAGCCTAGGGACAACGGACCGGAGCTTGATGAGAACATGGTCAGAATCGGAGGTCCATCAGTCAACCCGGCAAAACGTATAATTCCGAGAAACATGATCCGTACCGGTATTCCGATGATAGACGTCTTTAATACTCTTGTTGAGTCTCAGAAACTTCCTATCTTTTCAATTTCCGGTGAGCCGTACAATGAGCTTCTTGCTCGTATTGCCATGCAGTCTGAGGTCGATGTAATCGTGCTTGGAGGCATGGGTCTCAAATATGATGACTATCTCTATTTCAAGGATACTCTTGAAAAGAGTGGTGCACTCTCGAGAACAGTGATGTTCGTGCATACTGCATCTGACCCGACGGTCGAGTGTACTCTTGTGCCGGATCTCTCTCTTGCGGTTGCAGAGCAATTCGCACTCCAGGGAAAGAAGGTTCTTGTCCTTCTTACCGATATGACAAACTTTGCAGATGCCCTTAAGGAAATGGCAATTACAATGGACCAGGTCCCGTCCAACAGAGGGTACCCGGGAGATCTTTACTCACAGCTTGCTTCACGCTATGAGAAAGCTGTCGATTTTGACGGAGCGGGGTCAGTTACCATCCTCGGCGTTACAACTATGCCGGGTGACGATGTTACGCACCCGATTCCTGACAATACCGGATACATAACCGAGGGGCAGTATTATCTCAAGGGTGGCAGAATCGAGCCGTTCGGGTCGCTTTCCCGTCTCAAGCAGAATGTCAACAGCCGCACCAGGGATGACCACCGTGCATTGATGGACGGAATGATTAAGCTCTATTCCGCTTATAAGGATTCTCTTGAAAAGAAGAGTATGGGCTTTATGATGAGTGACTGGGATGAGAAACTTCTGAAGTATGGTGCTCTTTTCGAGAGTAAACTTATGGATCTCTCTGTTAACATCCCGCTTGAAGAGGCTCTCGACACGGGGTGGAAGATTCTTGCAGAGTGTTTCGAAAAGGATGAAACATTGTTGAAGTCCGACCTGATCAGCAAATACTGGCCGAAGAATTAAGGGTTTATAATGGCTAAGATAAAACTGACAAAGAATGAACAGAAGAAACAGAAAGACTCCCTAAAGCAGTTTTCCCGTTATCTTCCGACACTCCAGCTCAAGAAGCAGCAGCTTCAGGTTGTTATAAGACAAAGTGAAAAGGAGATTGAGGAGATCAGGAGAGAACAGAAGGAGCATGTTGCTTCCATTGACGGCTGGGTGGCTGTCTATGGTGGAAACACTGAATTTGATTCTACTCGTTCTATTGGTAATCTTATTTCAATCAGGGAAATAAACATTACAAAGGGTAATGTTGCCGGTGTTGTTGTACCTGTCTTCAATTCCCTTGAGTTCAATGAAATTTCATATGATCTCAGGGAATACCCGCTTTGGGTGGACACGGCACTCACGACACTGAGGGATGTTGCTAAGTATGATGCGATCATCTCTGTCCTTGAAGAAAGAATAAGGGTCCTTAACAGGGAGCTCAGGACCACGACTCAAAGAGTCAACCTCTTTGAAAAGGTCAAAATCCCTGAAGCTAAGGAGAATATAAGAGTGATTGGCATTTACCTCCAGGATCAGCAGACAAGTGCTGTTGTCAGAGGAAAGATTGCCAAGAAAAAGATGGTGAGGGTTAGCTGAATGATTACTCCTATGAAAAAAGTCACAATTCTTACCAGCACCTCTCACAAGGCTGAAGTTGTCTCTCAATTGAGAGCGTTTGGTCTGGTTCATGTTGATGATGTTGTCTCAAAGACATCCTCGGCTGTAAAACTCGAGGGTGATAACCAGCGTTACTCAAAACTTGTCTCATTTCTTGACGGCTACAGAGACAAGAAGAACGGTAGTGAGGAGGATTCGCTTTCTGACGACAGACTTGATGCCCTCTCACTTTCCCTTATGTCTTTAATTGATGAGGAGAGCAGACTGAATGAAAAGAACAGGGCGCTTTCTTCTGAAATCGAAAGAATAAAGAATCTCGGGGACTTTGATCCTCAAGAGATAAGAGAACTGTCTCTTAAAGGTTATGAAATCTCATTCTATTATACTGGTAAGAAAGATAAAGAGAAATTGAGGGAAGAGGAGAGTGTTGTATTTGTCTCCATTAAGACTGATAACGGTACTCCATGCATAGCACTTATCAATTCATCTCTCCCGCACGGCATTGCCGCAACACGGATAGTCTTGCCTGAAAAGTCTCTCTCCGAGCTCGAGAATGAGGTATTCATCAATAGAAAGAGGATCGATGAGATAGAAGGAGTCTACAGAGACTCTGTGAGATATACAGGTGCATATAAGGCTCTTATTGCAAAGAATGAGGAGGAGATATTCTTCCGTCGTGTAAGTGCAACTGTGCATGATGTGGAGAGCATCTCATATATCTCTGGATATATTCCGGCGGAGGATGAGGAGAAATTCAAGACATTTGCCTCCTCCAACCACCTGGGATATCTTATTGATGACCCGGCAGAGGATGAAAATCCGCCTACGCTTCTCAAGCATAAGGGATTTGTAAGGTTTGTCCAGCCGCTCTATGACGCACTCGGGCTTGTTCCCGGATATAGAGAGAAAGATATCTCGCTGTACTTCCTTCTCTTCATGGCACTCTTCTTTGCCATGATTCTTGGGGATGCCGGATACGGATTATTGCTCCTCATAGGTGGGATAGCACTCAATATAAAGAGCAGAAAGTGCTCTGATATGAATGCACTTCTCTATATCTTCAGTGGTGCGACGATAGTATGGGGAGTTCTTACAGGAACATGGTTCGGCTCTGAGCTTATACTTGAGAAGATTTCATTTCTCAAGCTCTTTGTCATTCCAGGACTTACGAATTTCCCCGAACTATTCAATATGGATGCAAATCTTGTTCAGAACAATGTGATGAGCTTTTGCTTTTCCATCGGTGCAATACACCTTTCTCTTGCGCGTGTTCTTTGTATCTACGATAAGTTGAAGAGTAAGGATATATCACTCCTCTCCGATTTCGGATGGTTGATGAATACAATATTATTGTATTTGCTGTCTCTATATCTCGTGGTGGATGCTGATGTCCCGCTTAAAAAGATCGCAATAGGAGTAATCACCGGCTTTGTGCTTGTGTGTCTCTTTGCCTCCTGCGAGCCGGGAAAACCTTTGGGGAAGGGAATCAAAGAATCTCTTGGTTCCTTCTTCACAAACTTCCTCGATACCATCTCATGTTTTTCAAACGTGATGAGTTATATAAGACTTTTTGCGGTGGGACTGGCTTCTCTTGCTATTGCTCAGTCGTTCAACGGAATGGCTGAAGGTATGATGAGCGGGTTGACGATTCCTCTTGGAATCCTGATTCTTGTCCTGGGGCATGGGGTGAACCTTGTAATGGGATTTTTGTCTGTAATCGTCCACGGCGTGAGACTTAATATCATGGAATTCTCCGGGCAGGTAGGTGTCGAATGGTCCGGATACAAATATGAACCCTTTTCATTGAAAGGGAATAACAAAAAAGAAGAAACTCAAAGGAGTTAAAAAATGGATTACAGTTTCTTGATTTACATTGGTATGGCATGTGCTCTCTGCTTCAGCGCAGTGGGTTCTGGATTCGGTGCGGTAAAAGCTTCTCTTGCAGCTGTTGGCGGATGGAAGAAGTGTTACATTAATGGAAAGCAGGATCCGTTTATCATGGTCGGTTTTGCAGGTGCTCCTCTCACACAGACCATCTATGGCTTCCTTTTGAGCAACTTCATTGCAGCAAAGCTTGCTACTCCGACATTTGCTTATGGTCTCATGAGCCTCTTCATCGGAGCTTTCGCAGGTGCTGTCATCGGCATTTCAGCTCTCTTCCAAGGTAAGGTTGCCGCTGCATCAGCAGATGCTCTTGCAGAAACCGGAAAGGGTACTGCAAAGTACTTTATTGTCATCGGTATCATCGAGACAGTCGCTCTCTTCACTCTTGTGTTCAGTCTTCTTGTTCTCAATAACTGATTGAGCGTAATAATAACTGTTGCACCCGGGAAACCGGGTGTTTTTTGTGTATTTGTATTATGACAATTGGAAAAACAAGTCTATTCTGTTAGACTCAACCCATGCTGAAAGACACTACTGATAACCTTGAAAGATATTATCCTCTTGATAACTCCCTTTCTACATATTCCTCCGGTGATGGGGTAAAAGTTGATTCTTTTTCTGAATTTATTGTTGATAAAGAACATACTGTGCTTTTTACCGTTGAGAATGGGGGAGGAAGCTTTGCAACAAGCTGGAGAGAGAATGAACTCAACAGGGAGGTTCTTGCTGTGATGAGGGCTAAGACGGGGGAGTTTGTTCTCTATCTTCCTGGGGAGCCGTATCTAGTCAAATGTGATGAGAATTCCTCAATCAGATTTTGGAGTCTTGACTGATGTTTTCCGTTAAAAGTGCATTCGTAAAGGGATTGGAAATAGGGGGAAATGCACCTGTCAGGGTGCAGACAATGTACGATGATGCAATAAAGTGTGCTGACCCAAAAAAAGTGGTGGACAGGATTTATACACTATCATCAATGGGGTGTGATCTTATAAGGTTCAGTTATGTCTCAACACAAGACAAGGATAATTTCAGCTATATATGTCAGCATTCACCGATTCCTGTTGTGGCTGATATTCATTTTGATTACAAAATGGCCTTGGAAGCACTTGAATGTGGTGCTGACAAGATAAGAATCAATCCTGGAAATATCGGTGAAAAATGGAAGACGGAGGAGATTGTGAGGAGAGCTGGAAGTCTTGGGAAGGCAATCAGAATCGGGCTCAACACAGGCTCTCTCCCGAGGAATGCAGACAATAAGTACGAAGTGAAACTTATGGTCGATACGGCACTCGAGTATATTTCGGATTTCGAAGCATGGAATTTTCGAAATATTGTTGTTTCCCTTAAGAGTAGTGATGTGGAGAAGACAATTGCTGCTAACCGGCTTTTTGCTTCGCGCTCCGATTACCCTTTGCATATAGGAGTGACTGAGGCAGGGAATGCCATAACTTCGTCTGTCAGGTCCACCTGGGCACTTGGGAATCTTCTCAAGGACGGTATTGGAGATACACTTCGTGTCTCCATTAATGGAAGTATTTCTGATGAGGTGCTTGCGGCGAATGAGATTCTACGTGCTGTCGGTTTGAAAAAAGGTGGAGTCAGGCTTGTTGCCTGCCCAAGGTGTGGCAGACATACATTCGACTCAATCTCCTTTGTTGAAAGGATACAGTCAAGACTTCTTTCTCTCGATAAGGATATTACAGTTGCAATTATGGGATGCTCTGTCAACGGTCCGGGAGAGGCGCACAGTGCCGACTATGCCGTAACAGGTAACGGCAGAAAGATATTCATCTACAGAAAGGGTGAACTTTATCGTACTCTTAGTGATCCTTCCTGTGCTGAGGATGTACTCTTTGAGGTGATTGAAAATGACAGATAAGCTGATTATAAAGGGTGCAAGGGAACATAACCTCAGAAATGTCGATATAACAATACCGAAGAATAGTCTTGTCGTTATTTCAGGCCTCTCCGGCTCCGGTAAGAGCAGTCTTGCTTTCGACACTATCTTTGCCGAGGGCCAGAGAAGATACATGGAGTCTCTTTCCTCTTATGCCAGGATGTTTTTGGGAAGGCTTGAGAAACCTGATGTTGACAGTATTGACGGCCTCAGCCCTGCAATTGCAATAGAGCAGAAATCGACCAACCGCAATCCCCGTTCAACAGTCGGTACCGTAACTGAAATCTATGACTATTACCGATTGCTATGGGCCAGAATAGGGAAGACTTACTGTCCGAAGTGCGGACGTAAGATTGAAGAGGTCTCTGTTGATCAGATTATCGAGTTCATCTTCTCTCACCCAGAAGACGGAAAGCTCATAATTCTTTCCCCATTGGCAAGAGGAAGAAAAGGAGAATTTCGTTCGGTACTTGAGGATGCCAGAAAGGCCGGATATCTTAAGGCAGAAATAGACGGGAAACTGTATGACCTTGATGGGGAGCTTCCATCCCTTGAGAAGAACATAAAGCATAATATTTCCATTGTTGTGGACAGAGTGAAAAACAATAAAAAGGCCCGTACCAGGATTTCGGAGGCAGTTGAGAAAGCTGGTGATATGAGTGGAGGACTAATTGAAGTCAATTATATTGACGAGTCCAGAAGGGAACTCTATAACCAGAAGAACAGTTGTCCTGATTGCGGGATAGCGATCCCGGACCCTGAACCCAGGCTTTTCTCCTTCAATTCGCCTCTTGGTGCCTGTCCTAATTGCAACGGACTGGGTTATAACCAGGAATTTGACATAGACAAGATTATCCCGGACAGGTCCCTGTCATATCTTGAAGGGGCAATAGCAACACATAGTCCTACAGCAAAGACATATCGCAGCGGACTTGAGGCCCTTTATAAACACTATGGTTTTAATCTCAAAACTCCGATATGTGACCTTCCTGACTGGTTTACTGACATAGTGCTCTACGGGGGCGGTGACAAGTTAGACTATTCTTATTCCTCAAGTAACGGAAAGACTTACTTCAACCATAAAGAATATGAAGGCATAATCCCTGAACTTACAAGACGCAAGAAGATGACAGAGAGTATGAACATGCAATCAACTCTTGAAAGTTATATGAGTGAAATTACATGTCCAAAGTGTAATGGCGACAGGCTTAAGAAAGAAGCATTGTCCATCCGCTTGAACGGGATGAATATCATAGAGGCGTCCAGGATGAGTGTGAAGGAGTCCCTCAGGTTTTTCAATAATCTTGACCTCAGTGAGAATGAAAAGGCAATATCGAGTCAGATACTCAAGGAAATATTGTCGCGTCTTACTTTCCTGGACAATGTAGGACTTGGATATCTGACTCTCTTCAGGTCAGCTGCCACACTATCAGGTGGGGAAAGCCAGAGAATAAGACTTGCTACCCAGATCGGTTCTGCCCTTAGCGGTGTTCTTTATGTTCTTGATGAGCCCAGCATAGGGCTACATCAGCGTGATAATCAGAAACTCATAGACACACTTAAGAAACTGAGGGGACTCGGAAACACAGTCCTTGTCGTCGAGCATGATGAGGACACAATCAGAGAGGCAGACTGGGTTATAGATATGGGACCCGGAGCCGGCGTCAACGGCGGAAATGTAATTGCAGAGGGAACTCCATCGGAGATTGAACATAATCCGACCTCTGTTACAGGGCAGTTCCTTTCGGGTGCCCTTACTATAGACGTCCCGGAAAGAAGACGTGAGGGGAACGGAAAGACAATTCTTGTCAAAGGGTGCTCGAAGAACAACCTCAAAAATATTGATGTTGCCATCCCTCTTGGTAAATTTGTCTGTATAACAGGAGTGTCGGGATCAGGTAAGTCCACATTCCTTAATGAAATATTGCAGCCTGCAATCAAACGTAAGCTTAACCGTAGAAAAGAGAAACTTGATGGTTACAGCTCTATTACCGGACTTGATAACATTGACAAGCTTGTTGCAATTGATCAGAGCCCGATAGGCCGTACCCCGCGTTCTAATCCGGCTACTTACATTGATCTTTTCACACCTATCAGGGAACTCTTTGCATCGATGAATGAGGCTAAAGCCAGAGGATATACTCCGGGAAGATTCTCGTTCAATGTTCCTGGAGGAAGATGTGAGAATTGCTCTGGTGACGGGACTATCAAGATAGAGATGCACTTTCTCTCGGATGTCTATGTTAAATGTGATGTATGCGGAGGGAAACGTTACAATAAGGAAACACTTGCTGTCACATATAAAGGTAAGAATATAAGTGAAGTACTTGATATGACAGTACGTGAGGCTCTTGATTTCTTCTCCTTGCATACAAAGATCAAGCGTAAGCTTCAGACACTCGTCGATGTCGGACTTGATTACATAACACTCGGACAGAGTGCCCTCACACTTTCAGGAGGAGAGGCACAGAGAGTAAAACTTGCTCTGGAATTGAGCAAGGTGCAGACAGGAAAAACACTTTATATCCTGGATGAACCTACAACTGGATTGCATTTTTATGATGTTAAGAAGCTACTTGAGGTACTTAACAGACTTGTTGATCAGGGTAACACCGTTGTTGTTATCGAGCATAATCTCGATGTCATAAAGGAAGCTGATTATATAATTGATCTCGGCCCGGAAGGTGGTGAGGATGGGGGACGGATAGTTTCAAGTGGAACTCCTGAAGAAGTCGCTCTTTCACCAAACAGTTTTACGGGGTATTATTTAAGGAAGTATCTGAAAAAAAAGTGAAAAAGAGATTATTGGTTTTAGCTTTATTTCTGATGTTTGTCCTTACTCTTCTTCCCGCTGTCGGTGTAGAGATGATTTACTTTGCGCCGGAAAGCGTGCTTTCATCGATGGCACTTTCACGCGGGCTGGATAATTCAGGCTCTGCCGATGAAATAAGGCAGCGTCTCTACGACTACTATGGATACGAAAAAGTTGACATACCTGGTAATACTTCAGCTCCTTCGGCGGATGGATCAGGTGATAAAGAAGAGGAAAACACCGGGGAAACATACATACTTCAGATAAATTCAGCAAACAGCGTAAGGGGCAATGATTCCACCTTTACAATAGAAGGCAATGTCGTCATAGATTTTCTCCAAGGCGAGAATGAGAAGAAGACACTTAGTGCAACAAAGGTTGTTGTCGACACATCTAGGAAGATTATCACGGCACTTGGAAACGCGAAGTATGTGGACTCAGCTTCCTCTGCAGCCATAAAGGAAATCGAAGCAGATATCCTTACTGTCGCTTGGGAGGAGGGTGACATCTACATAACGGATGGTACTACAACGACTGAAAGACAGAACAGCGAGAAGAAAAAGGTCACGTTCTTTACATCAGGAGAAAGGCTGTCATATCTTAGTGAGGGGGCGATTATCTTTGACGATGGATACATCACATCCAATCCGAAGACTGCGTACTCCTCAATTTCTGCATCCTCCATCATGATTCTCCCGGGAGAGGATATGTTCCTGAGTAACGCAACATTCAACATAGGACGTGTCCCAATCTTCTATCTCCCGTTCTTTTTCTTCCCGGGATCCAAAATACTGGGTAACCCATCATTCGGTTTTAATTCTGATAAGGGTGCCTTCCTCAACACTTCATTTGAAATCTTCGGAACCTACCCGAAAATAGAGAGCTCTGATGAATCATCTTCCTTCTCAAGCCTTCTGAAAAGTGCCGAAGATAAATCTGATAAAGAACTTAACGGATATTATTATCAAGATACAGATGCACTTTCAGGAATCCAAAAGTTTGCAAAGGATACTTCAAGTTATCTTGTTGTTCTCTTTGATTCCTACCAGGGAGGAAGCAATGCCAAAATACTTACCAATGGAGGAATACATCTGGGAGTAGACAGTGCATTGAACCTCCTTGGCAACAAACTCAAGATCAATATCTTCACTGGTGTTGCAACTCCTATAAGTACAACAGATAAGTCATTGAGATACTATGGCAACAATACCCTCTCGTACTCGTCATCGGGAGTCAGCCTTTCGCTCAAGTTTCCGTATTACTCTGACAGGACCGTCCTCTATCATTACGGGAATAGGCTGACCGGGTTTTCGTACGGACCTTTGATGGGTGGGACCTCGGAGTTCCCGGATGATTATTCCTCAAGCGGTATATCTTCATACACTAGATCATTCATCCTGACCTACTCACTCCCGTCTTCCGTTAAAATACCGTTTGTCTCATCATTCTCAATAAAGAACCTCTCGGTCGACAGCACTTTCTCTGTGAAGTCAACCTCATCTTCCTCCACTTCGGAAAAGAGTGCAGTCCTTACGTCGTATTCACTTCCGTCTCTCTCCGTATCACTCTCGGGAAACATATTTAGCTTTGAGACTAAGAAGAAAACTGTCCAGAATGATTCTGCTGCTACTGTCAAAAAAGAAGAAAGTGCCGAGAGTGAAGAGAAGAAGGAAATACTCCTTTCCGATCTCTACAGAAAGGAGAATACTACCTCCTCTGTCACGTCTTCTTCTACTTCAAAAGTCAATCTCTCCTATACAGTGACAGAGGATTTTTCCAATAAGGTAAACAACAATACAACAACAGAGGAGAAGTCAGATGAGAAGCTCAGCAGCGTGACCTACTCGAAGGTTACTATGGAGGGTAATGCAGGAAGTCTTGTAAATGTAAGCAATATATTTACGAATACGATGACATACACATTCACAAACAATTATTCGACTTCTGTTTGGTCAAAGAAGCTTACTTTCAATCCTCTTAACACTCTTAAGGTGACAGTTCCTTATATCGGGATAACATATAATCTCTCCTTCAAACCCTTTGACTACTCAGAGGAAGAGTCAGACACAGAGTCAAAGACTGTCACATCCAAGAACTTCGCATTTACAAAAGATTTTATCAAGACGCACTCACTTGTCTTCAGCAAGACCCTCAAGACAGATTCCTACGGGTCATTCACCGGGGACGTTACATATATACTTCCACCGCTGGACGGCACAGTAACACCGTCTATCAAGTGGGCGAAAAGCGGCTTCTCGCTTTCTCTTTCCTGGCTCTTCAAGATTGAGGATGAGAAGTTCAATAAAGATGTTCTCAAGTTTGGGATTTCCTATTCCTCGACTTATTTTGCTGCCTCATCTTCATTGAGCTATAAGACAGATGAACTTGATTCTACCACTGACTACTTTGACCCGTTCTCCATGGAATCTTCAATAAGGCTCCAGAACAAGGACAAGAATTATTATGTCGAGGAGACAGTCAAGGGAGACGGAATTACGGATGGCTTTATGAGCGAATTGAAGACAACTGTGAAACTCAATGAGATAACAGGCTCTGTGACCTTCAAGCGTGACGGCATCACAAATGACATCGAACTGGACAATATAAACATTCAAAGTAATATAAAGAGTAAGTCATTCCAATTCTGGAAGGGGAGATTCTATCTCTCGTTCGGACTTGATTCGACTCTTTTCATAAATACCCAGAGCAGGGACAAGTCATACCTGACCTTCTCCCCAAATATTGTTCTGTCCGTCGCTGAGTTCATGGATATCAAATTCTCATTCAAGACACAGAACAGTAAATTCACATCATATTATGATAATGACAAATTCTCGTTCCCGCTTTTCTGGGAGGATCTCATGAGGAGTGTCGACTTCATCGGGGACGGAAGAAGCAATACTAACTTCATCATGCAAAGTGCATCTCTTGAGGTTGTACATTACATGGAGGACTGGAATCTTAATTTCAAGTATACAACGTCGTTTGTGAGGGGAAGTGACAACAGCAAGACCGTTTATTCCCTGCAGCCGAGTTTTTCAATATACTTGTCGTGGAATACAATGCCTGACCTGAAGGCTGAAGAGAACTGGAAGCGTGATGCTTCAGGAAAATGGACGAGGAAATAAGTGGCTGAAACATATATATTCGGTGATGAGAAGGCAGAATTGATTTTGGGTCCCAATGATCGTAATCTCTCATACCTGGAACTTATTCTTGGAAGTGACATAACAGTAAAAGGAAACACCCTTACGCTTTGGCGTAATACTCCTTTCTTCATTCCTCTCATGAAAAGACTTGAAGCCGTCTCCTCTGAGCGTGGTGCTCTGGGAGAAGGTGAGATATATATGGAATTCCAGGAAGTTAAAGATGAGACAATTACCCCTGATGACAGCATCAATGCCGTGAAAGAGGGGAGAGAGTCCATCACTGTATTGGGAAAGACTGTGTGGCCGAAGACAAAAACACAGCGACAGTTCATCTCCTCCCTGTTCTCAAACCAGCTTGTCTTTGCATCCGGGCCGGCCGGATCCGGTAAGACCTTCCTCTCTATTGCATTTGCTCTTGAGGAGATATTCTCCGGACGCAGAAACAAGATTGTTCTTACACGTCCTGTAGTAGAGGCAGGGGAGTCGTTGGGATTTCTCCCTGGAGATCTTTCTCAGAAACTTAATCCTTACCTCAGACCGCTTTATGACGCGATGGATCTTCTACTTAATCCTCAGCAGATAAAGAGACTCGAGGAGAACGGAACAATCGAAATAGCACCTCTTGCCTACATGAGAGGACGCAGCCTCAATAACTCAGTTGTAATCCTTGATGAGGCTCAGAACACCACAAAAGGACAGATGAAGATGTTCCTTACACGTATAGGAGAATCAAGCACGGCAATTGTCAACGGGGATCCGACCCAGATTGACCTGCCGAGGAAGAGTGACAGCGGATTTACTGAGGCAATTAGAATATTGGATGGAATTGACGGCCTCTCTGTGGTAAGATTCACTCATCGTGATACTGTCAGGTCCCGTCTTGTGAGGGAGATTGTCAAAGCTTATTCCGTGGAGGACAGCAATGAGTAAAGCCGGAAAGATTTTCAAAGGATTCTCAAAAGGAGAACTTGTGGCATTCATCACCCTGATGACAGCCTGTTTTGTTCTCTCCGTTGCAATTCCACTTCTCCTCTCGTCTAATACGATCTTTGCTATCAAAACAACAAAGACGTATAAGGCAAACGAACTCAGTGACGAAAACCTCGTCTCTCCGATTACATTTTCATATATTGATGAGGAGGAGACCGAGGCAAGAAGGGACAAAGTTGCCAGGGAAGTCCTGCCTTACTTCACATATTCCTACAGCGCATCCCTTGCCATGAGCAAAAAAGCCGGGATGGTCTATGATTATCTTGTGAGCGGGACGGCAATTGATGATGAGTCCTTATCCTCAGTTGTAACGCTCCTTTCACGTCTTACCGACAAAGAAAGGTACAGTGCGGATGCTGCAATAATAAGGGAAGCAGCCAACTATTTTATGCAATTCGGCATATTCAGTACTAGTGACATTAACTATATGGTTTCAGAAGGATACACATATCTTTATGTCAACAAGTCTGAGGAGCTTTCATATACCCTGAAGGGAATTGGATTTGCAATTGAAGATGTCTTTGTAGAGAATGATATCGAATCCATGGCATATCGCTGGGTAGTTCAGACCTATCCTGACGTTGACACAACAGAAGTCCAGGTTATAGCCGATATCATCAACATAATAAAAGAGCCGAACATCTTCTATGATGAAGTGTATACGGAATCGATGCGGGAGAAGGCACGTAACAGTGTGGATCCTGTAGTCGTGAATGTGAATAAAGGGGACTATATACTCCGTGTAGATACACTTGTCACACCTGAGCAGCTGAGGACACTCGGAATTCTTAACTCGAAGAGAGTTACGAATATGTCCTTCTCGTCTTTCCTTCCGAGGATTGTGATCTCTTTCTTGATTCTCTGGTGCTGGTTCTTCTATTCGACGTGCACAGTGCAATATGAGTACAGGAAGGGGCAATATACTTTGATCAGCCTCTCGTTGCTTGTGCTCTCGCTCCTTCTCGGTTTTTTCATTGCCTGGAAGATAGTTGGTTTGGGATATACGATTTTTGATGCCATGATGCCTTTTCTCTTCATTGGGATGATAGGGGTGTCAATATCGAATTCGATAAAGTATGGCATGGCTAATGTTCTTTCATTAAGTGCGATGTATATCCTCTGGCCTAATTCCACATTTTTTTCTCTTGTTTATTATTTCATTTGTGGGTTTATAGTCTGTATTTTCATCAGAAAGAGCAGGGGACGTTTTGATGCTATTTCCACATGTCTTAAGTGCTGCGGAATCCTTGCATCCGTGACGCTGCTGTTTTCCCTCCTGAATACGACGAGCATATATCAATTACTCTTCCTCTGTGCCGGGATGGTCCTTAATGTCATTATCTCATTCATTCTATACTCAATTGTACTTCCTGTTCTTGAGAAGATATGCAATATACCTACAAAACAGAGATTGATAGAGCTGGCATACACAGACAATGCTACTCTGACACAGCTCAACCAGGTTGCACAGGGAACATATAACCATGTAAAGAATGTATCTGACCTTGCATACAATGCAGCACAAGCCATCGGATGCAATGCAGAACTTGCTCTTGTTGGTGCAAAATATCATGACATAGGAAAAATGGTTCATCCTGAATACTTTGTCGAGAACCAGAGCGACAAGAATGCCCATGACCAGATTTCAAGCCAGCTCTCATCTTCTATCATCAAGTCTCACGTAAGACTTGGACTGGAGAAGGGTAAGGAGATAGGACTTCCTCAGGAGGTTCTGGACATAATCGGCGAGCACCATGGTAATGATATTATAAAGTTCTTCTACAACGAGGCCGTCAAGAATTCTGGAAATAAGTCAACTGTAGTCAAGGAAGACTTCATGTATGATGGCACACCTCCAACAACGAAGGAGAGTGCCATAGTCATGATAGCTGATTGCGTTGAGGCAGCGACAAGGACAATTAAGAGGCCTAATCATCAGAAGTATGAGAAGTTCATCAACACAATTGTTATTGAGAAGATTGCACACGGACAACTTGACAACTCAGGTCTTACAATGAAGGACCTCAAGACTATAAAGGAAGCCTTCATTCCGACTTTGATTGGACGTGACCATCACAGGATCAGTTATTCTGATGATGATGAAGATTAAGGATTGATTTATGTATACACTTGAACCGGAGGATTTTCCTCTTTCTGACTTTGTGAATGAAAAACTTGGCAGGATTCTCTCATATCTGGATGAAGAGAGAGATTTTTCAGTGACTTTCGTATCTGATGAAGAGATACAGGCTCTCAACCGCGATTACCGTAATATTGATATGCCGACAGATATCCTTACATTCAGACTGGAGGACGGGGATGATGGATTTCCCCCCTCTCCTGATGAAATGGGTGATATCTTCATATCACTTGAAAGCTGTAAACGTAATGCTGAAGAGTTCGGAGTCGATTACCTTGAGGAACTTGAGAGGCTTCTTCTTCACGGCATACTCCACCTCAGGGGGCTTGATCACGCGACAAATGATTTCGCCACTGAGCCCATGCTCATGGAACAGGAGAGGATACTTCTTGCATTGAAGTGAGCATTTTTATCATGCAACATTTCGGAGCATGATGTTTTTTCCCCGATATTTTCTTTCCATTATTGCAATTTTGAAGAGAATATGATAAAGCATATCTGCTTGTTAACGATAGTTTATTATCGAATATCTTTGTTCTATTTAAGGAGAAATAAAGAATGAAAGTTGGTATTAACGGTTTTGGTAGAATCGGTCGTTTCGTCTTCCGCGCAGCTATGAGCCGCAAGGATGTCGAGATTGTTGGAATCAATGATCTTTGCCCGGTAGATTATCTGGCTTATATGCTCAAATATGATACAATGCACGGCCAGTTCGAAGGCACAATCGAAGCTGACATGGAAAAGTCAGAATTAATTGTCAACGGAAAGAGAATCAGAGTAACAGCATGCAAGGATCCTAAGGAACTCGCATGGGACCAGGTCGGTGCTGAATATGTTGTTGAGTCAACAGGACTCTTCCTTACAAAGGAAAAGGCACAGGCTCATATCGAGGCCGGAGCAAAGTATGTCGTTATGTCAGCTCCTTCAAAAGATGATACTCCGATGTTCGTATGTGGTGTGAACGAAGATACATATGTCAAGGGAACACAGTTTGTCTCCAACGCTTCCTGTACAACAAACTGTCTTGCTCCTATTGCTAAGGTCCTCAATGATGACTTCGGAATCAAAGATGGCCTTATGACAACAGTTCATTCAACAACAGCTACACAGAAGACTGTTGACGGACCAAGCATGAAAGACTGGAGAGGCGGACGCGCTGCTTCCGGTAACATCATCCCGTCATCAACAGGTGCTGCTAAGGCTGTTGGAAAGGTTATTCCTTCCCTCAACGGAAAGCTCACAGGTATGTCAATGAGAGTTCCTACTCTTGATGTTTCTGTTGTCGACCTTACAGTCAATCTTGCTAAGCCTGCAACATATGCTGAGATTTGTGCAGCTATGAAGAAGGCAAGTGAAGGCGAGCTCAAGGGTATCCTCGGCTACACAGAAGATGCAGTTGTCTCTTCAGACTTCCTCGGCGATACAAGAACAAGTATCTTCGATGCAAAGGCAGGTATCGCTTTGACAGATACATTCGTCAAGGTTGTTTCCTGGTATGACAATGAAATCGGATACTCAAACAAGGTTCTTGATCTCATCGCACACATGAAGAAAGTTAACGGCTAATAAGAAGTCGCTTGATTTGTTATGGGCCTGTTCATTCGAGCAGGCCTTTTTATCCTTAAAGGAGTAAATTATGGTATTAAATACAGTAAAAGAAGCTGATCTTAAAGGTAAAAGAGTTCTCGTACGTGTAGACTTCAACGTTCCTGTGAAGAACGGCGTTGTCACTGATGACACAAGAATCAGAGCCGCTCTCCCGACTCTCAACTATATCCTCTCCCAGGGAGCAAGCCTGGTTGTAATGTCACATTACGGAAGACCAAAGGGACAGAAGAACCTTGAGTTCTCCATGGCTCCAATTGCATCTGTATTCGAGAAGGAACTCGGAAGGAAGGTTACCCTTGCTCCGGATGTCATCGGAGAAGATGTGAAAAAGCTTGTTGATGCTCTCAAACCGGGAGATGTCCTTCTTCTTGAGAATGTTAGATGGTACAAGGAAGAAGAGGCTAATGACCCCGGTTATGCAAAGGAGCTTGCATCCTACGGCGATGTTTATGTCAACGATGCATTCGGCACAGCTCATAGAGCACATGCATCTACAGAGGGTGTTGCACACTATCTTCCGTCATATGCCGGACTTCTCATCGAGAAGGAGGTGAAATTCATGGCTCCTCTTCTTGAGAACCCTGAGCATCCGCTTGTTGCAATCATCGGTGGCAGCAAAGTCTCAAGCAAGATCAGCGTACTCAAGAGCTTGGTAAAGACATGTGACACAATAGTAATCGGAGGAGGTATGGCTTATACATTCCTTAAAGTTCTAGGTCACAGTGTTGGTAAGAGTCTTGTTGAGGATGATTTCCTCACAGTGGCTTCAGACTTCCTTAAGGCTGCAGAGGAGAAGGGTGTCAAGGTTATCCTTCCTGTCGACCATGTCTGTGCTGATTCATTCGATGAGAATGCCACGCCTGTCTATGTTGATTCACTCGATATCCCGGCAGACCTTATGGGGCTCGACATCGGCTCCAAGACTGTTGCTCTCATTGTTGATGCTCTCAAGAGTGCAAAGAATGTTGTCTGGAACGGCCCGATGGGTGTTTTTGAGTTCGCACAGTTTGCAAAGGGAACAGAAGCAGTTGCAAAGGCTCTTGCAGACAGCGATGCTGTCTCAGTAGTCGGCGGAGGTGACTCTGTTGCTGCAATAAACAAATTCGGTCTTGCTGACAAAATCAGCCACGTCTCTACAGGTGGTGGAGCTTCACTTGAGTTCCTCGAAGGTAAGACACTCCCGGGTATTGCTGCTCTGGAAAAAAAAACTAGAAAAATCTATATAGCAGGCAACTGGAAGATGAATCTTCTTCCAAGTGAAGCAAAAAAATATGCTCATGAGCTTGCCGAAGCTTATAAGGCCAACAATTGCGACTGCCGTTTCATGATCGCATGTCCTTTTGTTGACCTTCCTTATGTTGTTGAGGCTGTCAAGGGTTCTTCAGTTATTGTTGCTGCTGAGAATATGGCAAACCATACATCCGGCGCTTACACAGGAGAGGTCAGTCCATTGATGCTTAAGGACATCGGGGTTAATACCGTCATTATCGGGCACAGCGAGAGAAGACAGTACTATGGTGAAACAGACGAGATTGTAAACTCAAAGGTTCTTCTTGCACTCGAGCATGACATGGAAGTTGTTCTCTGTGTCGGTGAGACTCTTTCCGAAAGGGAAGGCGGAAAGCTTGAGGAAGTCCTCAGAAGACAGCTTGAAGTCGGCCTCAAGGGTGTTGCACCAGAGAAAATGACAGCTGTCACAGTTGCATATGAACCTGTCTGGGCTATAGGAACAGGCAAGACAGCAACACCTGAAGATGCAGACAGTGCACATAAGTTCATACGTGAAACTGTGGGCTCTTTATTCTCAAAAGATATTGCAGAAAACCTGATAATACAGTATGGTGGTTCAGTAAAAGCTGAAAATGTTAAGGCATTGATGGCTAAGGAGAATATCGACGGGGCCCTCGTCGGAGGTGCTTCATTGTCACTTGATAAGTTCCTGCCGATCATGGCTTATAACAAATAATTAGAGGTAATGGAAATGGGTGTTTTAGGAATTGTCCTTCTGGTAGTTTTCTGTATTGTTGCTTTATTGCTTCTTTTCTTGATCACAATCCAGGGACAGGACAGCGTAGGATTGGGAAGTGTCTTTGGCGGTAATTCGGATTCTGCTTTCGGAAGTGGCACATCAGGATTTATCACTAAGGTTACAGCAATTCTTGCTGTTGTATTTATGGTTCTTTCACTGGTTGTTGCACTTGTCAACAAGTCCAGCGACTCAGAGATTCAGAACATGATTAAATCCACTGAGACGACACAGGTTGAAGGAACAACATGGCTCAGTGATGATGCTGCAGGAAGCACCACATCAAACTGATTATTTAGATTTAATGCCGACTCCTTTTAATTAAGGGGTCGGTTTTCACTTAGGAGTATTCCTGATGAGAATTGCAGTTGTGGTGTCAGGCAGGAACAGAGAAAGTACCAGACTGAATGAGATAGGAAAAGAAATTGAATCTACCCTGGTGAAAAGGGGGTATTCTGTTGAACTCATCAATACTTCATTGGATACTGATAAAAAGCTCATACTTTTTGATTATCTTATCTTCGTGAGTGAAACCACATCATTTTTCAATAAGAGGATAGTGGAATCTTTGGGCACTTATCTTAAAAACTGTGGTAACATATCTGGAAAGAGATGTGCTGTTGTCCTTAAGGGTGGCACAGTTTTCAAGATGGGTGCAATGAGCGAGCTCATGCGCATTGTTGAGTCTGAAGGTGTGATACTCAAGACCAGCCAGATTGTCTCGTCTTCCGGCGATGCTGTTGCATTTGCTGGGGCAATTAACGTTGAAAGGAATTTTTAGATATTATGAAAAAACTGTTATCTATCATTTCATTACTGCTTTTATTCGCATTCACATTAAGTGCGGCGACTATTTCCAGTCCTGCTGCTACTGTTAATCTGACGAAGAATAAAGTTATAAGCATGGATACTCTTAACAGTGAGTATGATACATACACAACAGCGGGGTATTCAGTTACAAAACTTGATGTTCTCAACGCACTTGTTGATGAAATTCTCATTGAGCAGGGGGCGGCAAGAGATGGATATTCTGTCTCAGACAGCGATGTGGAGCTCTTGTATGCCCAGCAGAAGTCAACAATTGAGAGCCAGCTTGGTTACTCAGTTACAGATGATGAGTTCAAGACACTTGTTGAAGAGCAATACGGCAGCGTTGATGCATATAAGACTTATCTTAAAAGACAATATCTTACACAGATGTACGTCTATGGTGTGAAGTCGGATGTAGTGAATGATGTTGCAGAACCTACCGAGAAGGAAATTAAGGCGTGGTATAGGCAGAATTCTTCTTCCTTCATGATGCCGGAGAGAGTCAGGCTTTCTGTTATTGCGATTGAGAAGACAGATGATGAAGGTACCAATAGAAAAAATCTTGCCACTCTTGAGAGCGCATACTCCTCCATCAAGGCCGGCTCGCTTTCTTTTGAGAAAGCTGTCCAGACATACAGCGGAGATACAGCAAGTAAGTCTTCAGGCGGGGACTGGGGTTTTATGAGCGACTCAACAGCCACGAGAGCCAGCATGGGAGATGACTTTGTTGATGCTGTCATGTTAATGGATGCCGGCGACGTTGAGGGTGTTTTCGATACTCCGTCCATCTACTGTATTGTAAAGTGCACAGTTCATAGAGATGCGGAGATTCTCTCTCTTGATGACACTATTGAGGATTACAATATGACCGTGTACGATTATATCTATCAGGGATTGACTTATCAGAATAGTCAATATGCATATGTAAATGCATACAATGAATTGGTAGCCGAGCTTAGAACTCAGGCAAAAATCAACATATTATACAAAGAACAATGAGCATTAGATTAGATCGCCACAAGGCCAGGGAAATTGCCATTGGTACATTATATTCTTTAGATTTGTTATCCAATCTTCCGCCTGTCGGGGATTGGATTATGTTCCAGGGATTAAGTGATGAAGAGGTTGACGAGCTGCCTGACTCTGTGAAGATATATGCGAGATTCCTTATTGAGGGAACTATTGCTCATCTTGGCGAGTGTGATTCACTTATCTGCCGATATTCGGAAAACCGCCCCATCGATATGATTGATGCTGTTGACAGGGCGATTCTCCGTATTTCTTTTTTTCAGCTTCTTTATGACAGGGAGACACATCCAACAATCGTCATTGATGAGGCTGTGAAGCTTTCACAGGAATTGAGCAATGATGTTTCCTTCCGCTTCATAAACGGTGTTCTTGACACCTACGTGAGGGAAACTAAATGATTCAATATAAAAATGATGAAGAGATAGATAAGATCCGCTCTTCTTGCAAGCTTCTTGCTGAGATGTTTGAGACTGTTGGGGAGAAGATAACGGAGGGGATTTCAACCTGGGATGTTGACAGGCTTTGCGAAGACTTCATGCATAAGCATCACGCTAAAGGGCCGTGTAAGGGTTACTACGGCTTTCCGAATGTATCATGTACTTCTGTCAACGACACAATAATCCACGGTATTCCTTCAAAAAGAGAGATTCTTAAAAGTGGAGATCTTCTCTCACTTGATGTGTGTATCAGCCTTGACGGTTATATATCGGACAGTACTCATTCATATGAAATTGGAAAAGTGAGTGATGATGTCCATAAATTCAGCACAGAGACGAGAAAAGCTCTTTACCTGGGAATTGAAGCTGCAGGGAGACCGAATGCACGTATTCTCGACATCGGGTACGCAGTGAGCAATCATGCCAGAAAGTTTCATTATGGCATACTCAAGGATTATACAGGGCATGGAGTCGGCCTTGATCTTCACGAAGACCCGGAAGTGCCGAACTACGTATCGCTGAGTCTTCCTAATCCGCGTATAAGGAAGGGAATGGTCTTTGCAATCGAGCCGATGCTTATGATGGGTGGAAGCAGTAAATATCATGTTCTCGATGATGACTGGACAGTCAAAACAAACGATGGATCGTACGGATGCCATTGGGAACATACTGTAGCAATCACAGACAAAGGCCTGGAAATATTAACAGATTTTTAAGGGAGAGGATTTATGGAACAGCCTAAGAAGGATTTCATCACTTGTGATATGATCCGCGATGCAGGTATTAAACTTGCTCATAAGATGTATACAGAGGACCATTTTGTCCCTGATGTCATCTACGACTCCCTCCGTGGCGGCGCGTACCTGGCCAATGTAATCAGCGAATACTACAAATTGCAGATTTCTAAAACTGATAGGGAACCTGTTTTCTATGCTGCTGTTGTAGCCCGCTCTTACGGCAAGCTTGTCGAGCATACGAACAAGGTTGACATCGATGGTTGGACATGGTCTCCGAAGAATCTGAAAAAAGGGCAGAAGGTTCTTATTGTTGATGACATATTTGATACTGGTCTTACTGTAAACTCTCTTTGTGAGACAATCATGAAGAGCGGTATTCCAAGAGAAGATATAAAAGTTGCGGTATATGACTACAAGGTATCTTTATACCAATGGGTTGACGGGAAGCCGGCTCTTCCAATCCAGCCTGACTACTATTGCCGAAAGCATATATTAAAGAGCAAGGATGATTACCTCTGGATACATTATACTTGTCATGAGTTTATAGGTTTGACACATGATGAGATTGAAGAAGTATATACAGATGAAGAAGTCAAGAGGATTCTTCACGAGATTTGCGAAGACTGAGAATAGTAAGGGCTGCCGGAAAAGCAGCCCTTAAATATTAACAAACCGGATTATTTCCATCCGGAGTCAACAGACTTCGATTCAAGATTAATGCATACAGCTCCGCTTGAGGCAGAGATGGCGTTGATATATTTCGAATCAATGACAGACACAATTGCTTTGATTTCATAATTGCTGAGACTGGGAAGTGACACTGCCTCAATTGTCCCTTCCGAGTTTCCAACATAAACTTCCTTTGCTTTATTAAGGAGGAAGTAATAGCTTGTTCCATTACAAAACAGCTTTTGCATTGTACCTGTTGAAAGTCCTGTTGATTTCTTCTCTTCCCCACCATAATAGATTGAGCCTGTTTTACTAACATAGTACTCACCGATATGAGAGTTATATTTGTTGCTGTTCTCCACAGCAATCGAGCCGTCATAAGAGAAGTAATAGAGCGTACTGTTTTTATAACCGATGAACATTCCGTTTCCGATGTAGCTCACATCAGTATATTCTGTCTCTTTCAAAGTAACGGATGAAGAGGTGAGATCGGAGAATGAACCATAGAAGAGAGCACAATGCCCTTCATCAGTTCCAGCAAGAACAGTAAATACGATTGCATAAGTATCAACATTCACATCTTCAAGTGTTGAACTCTTGAGTCTGTAGAGAGATGCATCAATGCCTGTAAACTCCGTAATATTCTTCTCATTGTCAACAGAATAATACTTACCATCGCTTTCGCTGTAATAATAAGCTTTCCAGCTCGAGGTGCTTTCTCCTGAAGCAGCATAAGCATTTCTTGCATTTAGACCGGTTCCGACAGAAGAGCCGACTTTGGCACTGTTTGCACTCTTTTTTCCATCAAAGACAAAAAATCCCTCATCCGAGCCGACGACATACACATTGTCTTCAGATGATATTTTTCCAAGAATAGAAGTAATTGTGTAACTTTCTTTTCTGACAGACTTCCCGGCCTCCTGGAAGAGCCCCTCTGCCGAGTCAATGTTACATGAAATTGCAAATAGAGAAACAATAATCAGGAGAAATGGCAATATTTTTTTCATTTCTTTCCTCCTTTAGTGCCTATAAGTGACAAGGAGCTGAGCCGGAATAGAAGTGTGAAGTCCCAGCTTTTCTGTATTAAAATAAAGTTCAGGAGTAAACTCCATCCCGGTCTTTATACCAACAGCCCAACTGTCTGTGAAGAAATATCTTATGCCTGCATTCAATGCAAACGACATACATAACATTGACTTACTGTTATAGCTGATGTAATTGAGCCCAGCACCGAAAGATATAGGGGTCTCGAATTTTCCCTGGAGAGGTACGTAAGTGACTCTGAAAAGGAGCGGAACCTGAGTAAAGAGATGACTATCGGTACACCTGTTGAACTGGTAACCGATTTCTCCGCCGAGAGAAATCTTTGATGTAACAAAGACTTCGTAGTCTATTGAACCGTATCCCCCGATATTGAAGTGGGTACCGTCTTCTCCCCACCAATAGCCGGTAGTCCAGCTGCCGTCAGATATTTTGTATGAATTGGTGAACGGAAGATCCGCACCGACAGTAATCGAAAATGTCTGGGACCCGTTGTCGTAATAGTCTTCAGCTCCGAGTGATAACAATACAAGAAGCATAAGGAGGATTAACAGAAATGATTTCTTTTTCATGATCTAAGTATACAGTAAAATGAATTATCTTTCAAATTCAGTATTGTAGTCGGTATCGGGTATGAAGTAAAATTAAAGAGTGATTGAATTAAAGTGCAAAGAACTTTCTAAAAGAATAATCGATGAAGTTAAAAATGAAACTTTATTCTTTGTTAATAAAGGAAATAGAGCTCCGTCCCTTGCTGTTGTCCTTGTCGGAAATGACCCGGCAAGCCAGAGCTATGTAAAGAGCAAGACAAAAAGGTGTGAAGAAGCCGGATTTATGCATTTTCAATATTCCTTAAGTGAAGATTCTCTGGAGAGTGATGTCATAGCTTTGATTGACAAACTCAATAGAGATGACAGTATTGACTCAATCCTGGTCCAGCTTCCCTTACCGGCACATATAAACAGGGATAGGGTTATAAATGCAATATCTCCAGAGAAGGATGTTGACGGTTTTACTCCATTCTCTCTCGGAATGCTCGCATCAGGCAAACCATCAATAATTCCGTGTACGCCTCTCGGTATAACAGAAATACTCAAAGCCTGGAATATAGAGACAAAAGGAAAAAGGGTATGCATTATTGGGCGATCAGCCATAGTGGGAAAACCTCTCTCCATGCTTCTCTCAAATCCCGGATATGATGCAACTGTGACGCTATGTAATTCTTATACAGAAGACCTTAAGCAGATAACCCTTTCCAGCGATATTATCATTATTGCAGCCGGGAAACCAAACCTTATTGACTCCTCTTTTGTGAAAGATAATGCTGCTGTAATTGATGTTGGAATCAACAGGGTTGAGGATAGAACACGAGAGAAGGGCTACAGGCTCACAGGTGATGCTGATTATAACTCATTTGCCGGCAGGGATGTTTTGATCACACCAGTTCCGGGAGGCGTAGGACTTATGACTGTGGCTACCCTTATGATGAACACACTTGAATGTGCAAGGAAAAGAAGAAGTAAATGAAATATCTGATTGAAACTTACGGATGCCAGCTTAATACAGCTGAGAGCAATGCCATAGAAATACTCTTGAAGGGAAGGGGACTTGAGAGTACCAATAATCCTGAAGAGGCTGATGCGGTCATCATAAATACATGTTCGGTAAGAAAAACCGCCGAGAACCGTATATGGGGAAGGCTGGGCTTTTACCATGCAATCAAAAAGAAGAAGAATCTTATTCTAATAGTAACAGGATGTATGGCATCAAGACTCAGGGATGAAATGAAGAAAGAGGCTCCATTTGTCGATTTTGTGGCAACCAATGAAGAAAAGGACAGTATTGCATCATTCATCTGCGGAGACACAATAAAGGAAGTAGAAAAATACTCGTTCCTCTCTTCTTATTACAAAGCGGGAGAATTTTCCTCTTATATCCCGATCATGAACGGGTGCAACAACTTCTGCTCATACTGTATCGTACCTTATGTAAGGGGGCGTGAAGTTTCACGTGATACAGCCTCAATCATTGAGGAAGTAAAGTTTCTTGACAGTATGAATGTGAAGGAGATTACGCTTCTGGGGCAGAATGTCAACTCTTATTCCTCTCTCTACAATGGCGAGGAAATCGATTTCCCCCGTCTTCTTGAATTGATTACACCTTTCATGAAGAATATTCTCTGGGTGAGGTTCGAATCTCCACATCCTAAGGATTTCTCTGATCATTTGATTGACGTGATTGCCACAAATGACAAGGTGAGCAGTCATATACACTTGCCGATGCAATCCGGCAACAGTAGGATTCTGTCTCTCATGAACCGTCATACAACAAGGGAAAAATTCATTGATCTTGTTTCTTCAATGTATGAGAAAATACCTCAATTGACACTTTCTACCGATGTAATTGTCGGTTTCCCGACAGAGACTGAAGAAGAGTATTATGATACGCTCTCCATGATGGAGATAATGCACCCGGTTGAAGCTTTCATGTACTACTTCAATTCCCGTGAGGGTACTCGTGCTGCTTCGATGGAGGGACAGCTTGACGAGAAGACAAAGATAGGTAGGCTTGAGAGACTCATTCAAGAGCAGCTTGAAAGGCAGAAGAGAATAAGAGAGAGTGAACTCCCGCTTGAAAGGGTAAGCATAATAACAACGGAAACCCGGGATGATAAGACAAGATATCTTACACGCGATGAGCATAATTATTACTACTCGATTGAGCCGATGAGAAAACACAATATTGGGGATGTGATCAGAATCAGGGCTACAGAGCTTTGTGGAAACACATTCAGGGGAGTTGAAATTGTCTGATTATGAATCCTTCTTCAACATGCTTAAGTCCTCACGTCGTATTGTTGCCTTTACCGGGGCCGGTATAAGTACACTCTCAGGCATTCCTGACTTTCGCTCGGCGGGAGGGATATACTCTAAAAAGTATGGTACTCTCAACGTTGAAGACATCCTCGATATTGACTTCTTTATGGCACACCCCGAGGAGTATTATGCCTGGGCAAAGACAGACTGGTACAAAGGAGAAGTCCACAAACCTAATATTGTTCATGAAGTCTTGAAGAAAATGGAGGACAGAGGACTTTTAAGTGAAGGTATATTTACACAGAACATCGATTCACTTCATACATATTGTGGTTCGAAGAAGGTTTATGAGCTTCATGGAACACTCAGGACATCTTCATGCGTTATCTGTGGAAGAAAATACTCCTTTGAAGAGACAAGGAGAAGAATAGAGAACAGTGCGTACCCTGTATGTGACTGCGGGGGACTACTCAAAAGTGATATAGTCTTCTATGGAGAGTCTCTTGATGGAAGGCTGCTCTCATATGCATATAAATCATTCGGAGAAGCAGACCTTGCCATAGTTCTTGGTTCTTCTCTTGTAGTTAACCCAGCTGCCTCATTGCCTTATATGACTCTCCAGAATGGTGGTAAGGTTGTAATTGTCAATAGAGATAAGACTTACCTGGACAGTAAAGCATCATTCGTTTTCCGCGATCTTAAAGAGTGGGGAGAAGAGATTGATAAATTCCTTGGAAAAAAGTAACAGGCTATTCCTACTTAAGAAAAAAATGATTATATTATTTAAAACACACTTTTGGGGGTGTTTTGGTTTCGACTGGCTTTGCTAGGCTGTAGACTGCGGATCAAGCGCTGACTTGTTAAACCGGCAAAAAAAATTAAATGCTAAAAAAGAAGAAGACTACGAAGTCGAATCTGAAGCATTTGCTCTTGCTGCGTAAGCGGTAAAGCAAAAAGAGGGAAAGTTAAGTCTCTGGCGGACTCTCTTCTTTGACAAAGGAGACTTATCTGGCGGAAACGTCCCGAGCTGACAGAGAAATTCAAGGGGCTGCCTCATGTATAACGTAAGTTCTGCTACCGAGTATGTGAATAAGATTAGAAACAGAACTATATCCGTAGACGTTTATAGATAGACTGTTAGGACAGGAGTTCGAGTCTCCTCACCTCCATCTTCATTTTCCTTATCTTTTGCTTCAGATAAGGAATTTTTTTGCACTATAACTCCATAAAACTTACCGTGTGGGCCAGAGTAACGGATAATGCGCTCTTTCTGTTATAAAAATCAAATGCACTTGAGACGAAGATGTCTATCTGGAGTCCTGGTTTGTAGAGCCAGGAGAAAGAAGAAGAGAGCAGGAGAGAAGCCATCTTATCGCCATAAAGTCTGTAGCGGTAGTTGTAGTCAATTTCACCTGAGGCATATCCTTCTCTTCCGTACTTTGAGTCAATTGTGTACCCGTTTCCACGGATCAATAGTCCTAAATTAAGTTTAGAAGAAATATTATCTGATATGTATTCAACTCCAACTTTCTGATAAAGGGTGTTCGGGCCGTATTTGAAGCCGAGATAAAATGCGCTCGGCTCCGCTATGCTTTTGTACCCGTCCATGAAGAGCGGAACTGTGAACTTACCGTCCTCTCTGTCTCTGTTGTACATATAAGGATTACAGAAGTAAATCTCATAACTCAACAAGAGGCCGTTATCAAATTTGAAAGAGGGTGTTGAAAGAGTGTATTTATCCCTGTCACTCTTAATTGTTATATTCTCTTTCCCCTTGACAATTTGCCATTCGATTCCTGCCATAATAGCATAAGCTGAAGGTTTACCATTCTCATGACTTTCAGTCGGCAGATCAAAGTCATCCATTGCAAACTCGGAGTAGATTCTAAGGAATGGGAAAACCCGCCAGTCTACATCAAGATAAAGCATGACATTCGAGTAATTTTGGTAAAGGTTGTGATAGACTCCAAATGGTGAAATGTCAACAAGGTTCGGTGTCCGTCCGTAAAGGAGATTGAGCTCCCCGATTGTAAACTTGAGACTTGTAGAATTGTAGCCGACACTGTGAAGAATAATTGTCTTATCCTGGCTTTCTGCCTCTGCCAATGCCTCTCGATTAGTTGAGATGTATACAAAGTTATATCGAAATGACGAAATATTATATTCAAACCACATACCATCAAGAAACGGGACATCATTGCTTAATGCTATGTTATGTGCAGCTCCTCCCCAATTCAGCGGTCTTCTGCCGGCACTGATGAAGAAATTCCCTCTCTTGAATTCTCCGAATGCATAGCGTGGAAAATTAAGATCAAATATATTGTTCAATATATTGAAGTCATAGGGAATATTCGAATATGTCCTTTTCTCAGAGAAGGAGTTAAGTGTACCTCTGATATCGATATCGAAAACAATCCTGAAATGTTCATCATTAACAGAGAACCCTATGTCACCAAGTCTATTCTCTTCAAAATATCTGTAATAAATATCACGTTTTGTCTCATAGAAACCACGGTTTCTGTATTCTTCTCTGTTGACTGGGATGTTGAGATCAAAGAGCGGGTAATTTGAATAATTCAAATCAGGTGACAATAACAAAGTTACATTGAATGACGCAAAGAGCGCAATTGAAGTAAAAGAAAACAAGACAATTGATATGATTTTTTTCGCCATAACACCATTCATATTACATAGCAGATAAGAAACTTACAAAGCAAAATTAACGCTAATCTATAAACTTTGTGCTAAACTATCTCTATGAGATATTACACGGTTGCAGATGTCCACGGTTACTATACGCCCCTTATAAAAGCTCTTGTAGAGAAAGGTTTCTTCAACGACAGAGGCGATCACAGACTTGTCATATGCGGAGATCTGATGGATAGAGGAGAGGAAGCCGTAAAACTCCAGTCCTTCATCCTCTCACTTATGAAAAAGAATGAAGTCATACTCGTAAGGGGTAACCACGAGGATCTCTTTCTTGATCTTGTTGACAATGCTTTCGAATATATGACTCTGACCGGTTTTAATTCTCATCATTACAGCAACGGAACAATGTCAACGGCGCTTCAGCTTACCGGTTATGACACAATCCAAGCTCTGACGAATCCTGATAAGTTCCGCTTTCAAGCTCTTCAAACACCTTTCTGTACTACAATCATTCCGTCTATGCTCAACTACTATGAAACTCAGAGGTATGTCTTCGTCCACGGCTGGATTCCGTGTACAAAACTGGGAGAAGACACATTCATTTATGATTGCAACTGGAGAAAGGCAAACACTCAGCAATGGGAAAGAGCACGGTGGATTAACGGGATGAAAGCATACTCATGCGGAGTAAGGGAGAAGGGTAAGACAATAATATGCGGGCACTGGCACGCATCTTACGGGCACTCGGTTCTTGACGGATGTGGCACGGAGTTCGGCCTGGAAGCAGATTTCTCACCATACTATGGTGAGGGAATCATTGCTATTGATGCATGTACTCCCTACACAGGGGAGGTGAATTGTGTGGTGATTGAGGATTAATATCTGTTGAGATCTCTCAGCTCACGTCGCTCTTGGATTTTTGCGTCCTTTTCCTTTATGGCTTCTTTCTTGTCGTGGACATTCTTACCACGGGCAAGCGCAATCTTCATCTTCACAAGGTTTCCTTTAATATAAATCTCAAGAGGAACTATCGTGAGTCCCTTCTCATTGACCTTACGTGTGAACTTTCTGATCTCTATTTTATGAGCAAGCAATTGACGCTTTCTATCAGTCTGGTGATTGAAGATATTGCCGTGTGTGTAAGGCTGAATAAGAAATCCGATAAGGGTCAATGTGCCATTCTTGGCTGTAATATAGCTATCGGAGAAAGAGCATCTGCCCTCTCTTACAGATTTCACTTCAGTTCCCTGGAGAGCAATACCACACTCAAGTTCCTCGAGTATTTCATAATTGAAATATGCTTTCTTGTTCTTCTGTATAAGCTTAAAGCTTTTATCGTCACTCATGTTTTACCAGCCTGAATCCGTTGAATTCGGATGTTTTCGCTTTGTCTACAACCCCGATATCATTGATGGTTATATTTTCATTAACATAGCTTCCTCCCATTACGATGATATCATCATTGGGATAAAGGTCAGCCAGTTTTTTCACTGTCTCTTCATCAAGAAGTCTCATAAGAGGCATGTACACTGTCTCCGTCATGTCCCAGAGCTGTCCCATCAGGGAAGTAGGAGTAGAAGAATTATTCTCGACATAAACAAGGGATGTCACATATTTCTTCTCTTTTGCCGAGAGAGCAGCCACCGTCCACTCACTAAGGGTTGGGAGGGAGTATTCAATCCCGTCCTTCTGAGACTTCCATTTTGTATAAGCCTCAGCGGCATACCAGCTGATATATCTAATCGGCCTTGAGGAGCGGGAGGAGAGTGTGATGTCTTTGAGGTAGTTCGAGTCGGCCAATCCCAGGGAAACCAACTCAGCTACATTATCCTTGCTCCAAAGGGGATTCTCATCAACAAATGAGGCATACTCATTTTCGGTGACAAGATTCCCGCTCATAAAGAATGTATCATAAGTCAGAGTCCGGGGTAGGCTGTTACTTTCCGGGTAGCTTGTCTCAGTTGTCCTACCTAGTGTTACCTTCCCGGCTGTATATCTATAAAAAGAGCCGTCTTTAACAACTTCTATTTCTGTTGTCTCGTCAGTCTTCACCACTTCCTTGACTGTTTTTTCGCCATAGAGTGTTAAAAGATAACTCTCTACAGTCTGGAGGGAAGATGACTGGAAAGATATGCTGCCGTTTTCAAGTATCTCTCTACCCTTTATATAATCGTCATACATTACAGATGAAGTTATATGCAATGCTCCGTATAACCAGACATCTCTTACATCAGAAATGCTCATCTCTTGAGCACATTGAGCGAATTTCATGAATAAAGAGGGATATTTTACATCAGCACTATAATCAACAATAGGAGAATAGAGTGCGATAGAGGAAGCAAATTCCTCCTCAGCCTTCGCTTTAACTTCTTCTGTGAAGCTGAAAGACGGGGTAACCTTATATATATAGTTATGGAAGAATGTGAAGAAAGAATGCTTAGGAACCGTTACTTTTGTATTTCCGATCTCTATTCCCTCATAAGTAAAAGTGTAGGAGTGTTCGCCCCCTGTAGTTTCAAGTACGGTGCCGAAGCCGTTTCCCAGATACTTTCCGTCCTCGTAAACACCGAATACCGGGAGATTGGAATTGAATGATATATACTCTTTGTTGCTTATAAGTCCCGGCAGAAGGCATATGAGAAAAAATAATATTAACAGGAAGAGAAAATGCAAGCCGAGAATATACCAGGCCGGACGTATGCCGTGCCAGGGTTTCAGCTCCACTTTTTCAACTTCCGGAAGTTGTGGTTTTTTAAACATAGCATAAAGGTAAGCATCAATTCTTCTCTTGTCAATTAAGGGTGAGAAGTGTTACCTTTTCTCTATGGAAAAATTCCTCTGTTGGGTGGAAGACACCACAGTTAAGAGACTTACAAAACGAAAAGCCAAAAGGCTCTACAATAAGACGAAAAAGAGGACATTCCTCTCAGAAGCACTGGAGTGGCTTGACGCACTCGCATTCGGAGTGTTCTGGGTAATAATCATCAACCAATTTCTGTTCCAGCTCTTTGTAATTCCTTCACCGAGTATGGTTTCAACACTTCTTGTAGGGGATAGGGTTGTAGTAAGCAAAACTGAGTATGGCATTGAAGTTTACCCGGGAGGCCCTAAGCTCTTTGAGAGCACAAGCCGTGTGCAACGAGATGACATAATAACATTCTACAATCCCGAATATGACTCGAAAGGACCTTTCTTCGATATACTCAGCCAGGCTATTTACATGGGGACACTCTCTCTTGTGAATATAGATAAGGATAGTGACGGTAACGTCAGAGAGAGACTTTTTGTAAAGCGCTGTGCCGCCCTTGCAGGCGACAGGGTGAGATTCATTGATGGTGATGTTTACATTAAGGTTGCCGGCAGCGGTGAATATGTGAAGGAGAGTGAGTTTCGTGAAGAGAACGGCCTGAGCGTTGCTCCGGTTCGCAGTGTCGATACTTCCCTCTATGATGCCCTGAAGTCGGTAGCTAGAATTGAAGCATACAATGAGAAAGACTTGAGCTATCCGAAATATCTTGTGGAAGAATACAAAAAGATGGCAGGCGGGGAATATGACTACAAGTTCGACCTGTATGAATATAACCGTGCATACTATGATGAATTGAACAATATCGACCCGTCAGATATGACAATACGTGCGGGATTAGGTAAATACAGGGCAGGAATATATGTACCTGACGGCTCAGTTCTACCGCTTGGAGACAACAGAGACAACAGCCAGGATGGACGTTATTTCGGCCCGGTCAGCGAGGACGATGTCAACGGGCGTGTCATCGCACGTTTCTGGCCCATTACCAGAATCGGTGTTCTTACAGATGATTGATTCCTATATTCCTTCACGCCCGGTCTCTCTTTATATACATGTTCCATTCTGCAGACACAGGTGTGATTATTGTGCTTTCTATTCCTCAATTCTTGACATTAAGAGAATAGATGATTTTTATCTTGTACTCAAAAAAGAACTGGAACTTGTGACAGAGGAAATACATAATCCTTTCTACACAATCTACTTCGGAGGCGGCAACCCCATTCTTCTTGGTGTTGACAGGATCAAGGCATTGTTGGAAGTTGCCACAAAGTACGGTAACAGCAAAGAATGTACAATTGAGATAAATCCGGAGGATATATCAGAGGAGCTTGAGGGTTTATTTCCTTATGTACAGAGGATTTCGACTGGAATCCAGTCGATGAATGATTCTACTCTTTCCTTCCTGAACAGAAGGGCAAGGGGCAGCGACAATATAAAAGCAATGGAGTATCTTTCGTCTTCTCCTTTCATATGGAATGCAGATTTAATTACAGCTGTCCCCGGAACTGATGTCGGCGATACGCTTTATGATATTGAGAAAGTTGCCTTATATAACCCTGAGCATATCTCATTCTATTGTCTTACTTTCGAGGAGAATACTCCTCTGATCAAACGCTCGTCTCCACTTGGGGAGGAGAAGGAGATGGATTTTCTCCTCTCAGGATGGCAGAAGCTACGTAAGCTGGGATACAACCATTATGAAATCAGTGCATTTTGTCGCCCCGGCTTTGAATGCAAGCATAATATGGTCTATTGGAATCTCGGGCAATACATAGGGCTCGGGCCATCTGCGGAGTCTTATCTCGGCTACATTGATGGTGTGACAATGAGAAACAAGGAGGATATAGACTCCTATTTAGAGTCTCCCGATTTCGATTGTGAGAGACTAAGCAAGAAAGAGACAGAGGAAAGCTATCTCCTTACATCTCTCAGAACGTCGAAGGGAATAGACAAAAATGAATACTGTACCAGGTTCTCATCGTCCTTCGATGAAACTTACAGAGAGGCAATATCACATCTGGATGAGAAGTGGTATGAGAATTCCCCATCTTTCTTCCATCTTACAGAAGATGGGATGATGATGCTTAATACTGTTATATTAACTCTCAGTATGGTTATATGATTTTTGCTTGGATATAGCGGTACGAATTGAGTGATTATTTTTGTACTTGCCGGTGATGGTTCAGACAAATATATTGACTGAAAAATACCGCCTGTGATAATTTCATTAGGTATTCTAAAAATATCGAGGTATTTACATGTCTGGCCACAGCAAATGGGCAACTATTAAACACAAGAAAGGTATTGCAGACGCTAAACGCGGACAGGCTTTTACAAAACTCATCAAGGAAATCACAGTTTGTGCAAAGATGGGCGGTCCTGATCCGGAGTCTAACGCAAGACTTAGAACTGCTATCCTAAAGGCAAGAGCTGAAAACATGCCTAAGGATAACATCGAAAGAGCCATCAAAAAAGGAAGCGGAGAGCTCGGTGCTTCTACTTTCTACGAATTAACATACGAAGGATATGCTCCAGGCGGAGTTGCCATCATAGTCGACACGCTCACAGACAACAAGAACAGAACAGCCAGTGATGTGAGAAGCACACTTACAAAGCTTGGTGGATCTCTTGGTGCTACAGGCTGTGTCTCTTATATGTTCCAGACTAAGGGTGTCATTACATACTCTGCTGAGAAATATACAGAAGACCAGATTTTCGAGGTTGCACTTGAAAATGGAGCAGAGGATGTCTCGACTTCTGATGATGTCATCGAAGTGACAACTACTCCTGCAGATTTTGCAACTGTCCTTGAAGCTATGCAGGCTGCCGGCTTCGAGCAGGAGAGTGCAGATGTTCAGAGAATAGCTGATCAGACAGTTACACTTGACAGCGAGAAGGCAAACAAGGTTTTGAGAATAGTTGAAAGACTTGAGGAACTGGACGATGTCCAGCAGGTTTCTACCAACCTTGACCTTCCTGATGATTTTGAGGCTGAGGACTGACGGTTGAATATACTTGGAGTTGATCCGGGTCTCGCTAATACAGGCTGGGGTGTCGTCTCTTATGACGGGAAGACATACCGGCCTGTTTCTTATGGTGTAATCGAGACCGCACCAAATGAATCAATTCAGAAAAGAATTTACACTATTGCCGAGGACCTTGGTGTGCTTGCCGAAAAGTATGCAGTTGACTGCGTGAGCATGGAGGATATTTTCTTCACAAAGAACATCTCTTCTGCAATTCCTGTTGCCAAGGTGATCGGTGCTGTCATTTATAAGTTCTCCTCTATGAATATAAAAACCTATCTTTATTCTCCGAAGGAGATAAAACTTGGGGTGGTGGGGCTCGGTAATGCCGAGAAAACGCAGGTTCAGGACATGGTGAAACGCATTCTAAAACTCAAAGAAGTTCCGAAACCCGACCATGCTGCGGACGCTCTTGCCGATTGCATATGTCATGTTACACACAGCTCTCTGAGGCTTGTTAATCCAGATTGAAAATACAATACGCCCAATAATTTTAAAAGTAAGCGTAATTTCGTGGGCCGTATTATTTATATTGCCCTACATTGCATACTTAGAGCATGAATTATGCCAAAGAAGATAGAGAACAATTAGTAAGAATGTATTTCGAGCTTCAGAGAAATGAGGTGCCGGTTTCTGTCAGAAGTTATGCGGCGCACGTGGGAGTCAAATACTACACCTTCAGAGACTGGTACAGAGATTACAAGGCAAGTGCCGAATACCGGAATATATCCACGAAAGAATATTCAGCAAAGCGAACAGCCGAGAATATGAAGGAGGACAGTGGCTTCTCCTTTATAAGAATTGGAAGCATGAATGGCATGGAGGGGTGTAAGGAATGTTTCTGACAGATGATCTACATACCTATAAATATTATATACGTCCCGGCGTAACCGATGCCAGGAAGAACTGGGCAGGATTAAGTGAACTTGTCCAGGAAAAGATGAAAGAGGATCTATTCTCCAAGAGCATGTTCCTCTTCTGTAACAAGAACAAGAAGGTCCTCAAGATTATCCTCTGGGATAATGGCTACTGGGTATTGCAGAAGAGACTTGTAGAAGGAACCTTCTGCTGGCCCCAGACAGAGGAAGAGGTGAGAAAAGTCACTGTCGACGATGTCATCAGGCTCATCAACGGTGAGGATGTTTTCAGGCGGATTCCAGAGATAAAAAAGCTCATGGTTTGAGGTAAAAAACGCAATATTCCATGTTTATTTCCTTATACTACTTGCAATTAAATACCTGTTGTGCTATACTTCAAGTGTTATGAAAAGTAAGGAAAAAGTAATAGATATTGCAGTCTTTGAAAGCCTCTTAAAAGAGAATGAGGCTCTTCGTCTGCAGGCCGAAATCCTTACTGAAGCAAATAACGAAAAAGACCAGAAGATTGATTTTCTTACAGCAGCAAATGAACTCCTTAAGGAGAAGCAGGCTGCTGACCAGAAAACAATAGAAGAGCAGAAGCAGAGAATTAAGGATCTCTATGAGAGCTTGGCAAGGAGATTCAAAAAGACAAGCGAGGTTTATAATAATCCTGATCAGCTTACTTTTGATTTCATCAATGACCTTGAGTTCGAGACTACAAATGATGCACTTAATGATGAATCTGCTCCGGACAGGGAGACTGAAGAGCCGGATCTTGGAACAAGAGTCAAAGCATATATAAGAAGAAAGTCCAGAAATGCAATGCTTGTCCTTCCTGCAGATACTCCTATTTCTGATGAATATGTTGAAAGTAAGCCAGGCCGGTGCTCTGCATGTGGCACCATGATGGTTGAAGACGGAGAGAGAGTTGTCGACACCGTCACTAAGACTGTTACCTATACAATCCTCAGAAAGCACTACAAGACTTACAAGTG
>CAVHPV010000008.1:0-49397 GCA_963638045.1 Faecalibacterium sp. CAG:74
AAAAGAAAGAAAAGAAATGAAGGCTCTTACGAAGGATGTAGTCAAGAAGATTGATGATCTCTATAAGAGCTACAGGATGAAGATTGCCGAGCTTATTGAAAAGGAAGAAGAGAAAGCAGAGAGGCTTGAGGAGTATTTCCCGCTCTCATCACGAGCAGATGAAATTCAAGAGGACATCGACTTGCTCGAAGATACGCTTGCCCTCTTCGAGGAGGCTGTCGACATGATGAAGGGAGTAGACTATGTCTGACGTACAGCTTGATTTATTTGATGCTCCATATTTTGACTCTCGAAGTGAGATTGAGAAGGAGAATGAGGAACTGAGGAATACTCTGATGGGCTACGTTGTTTCTGATGATGCATCAAATGCAACGGAGAAGTTACTGATGCTCATAATAAAGAGAATGGGTCGCTACATCTCCAAGAGCAATCGTAATAGGATTATCCTCTCCTCGTTCTACACTCTTCATAAGAATACCGATGAGCAGACATTTGAGAATCTTCTTAATTCATATATTCATGATTTCAATCTCAAGAATCATGATTGGGATGATTACTATGCCCAAAGAAGATCTTCCCGCAGAAGACGATAACAAAGAGATGATAACACGGGGCCGGGAAACCGGCCATTCATTATGCATGAAGCAAATGGACAAGGATGTTAGCAGGCACGGACAAAATTAGTTGGCAGACTGGAGTCAAAATTACTTAGCAGTAACACTTTGGAACTCAGCTTTGACTATTGAGGGTGGTACTTTTGTGGGTAGCAACGTTGTTCTCAATATTCAGTGCCAGGCTCTATACGACTCGAACGGAAACTTGGTGGATACCAATAATCAGGAGAACCCGCCTCTCACTGATTGTATCACAAATTTGCACATTAAGGATGGAACTTTTAAATTCGCTGGTAGCGATGGAGTATGTATTAGAAATAGTATCGGCAAGACTGTGATTGATGGAGGGACGTTCAGTTCTACAGAGGAACTTTTCCAATTAGACAAAGGTACATTGAAAGCTGAATCGAGAGTGATAGTAAATGAGGGAACTTTTGAAGCTAAAGAAAGTTTGATTGCTTATGATACCGGTTATTATAACGGTGCAGAAATTGAGATTCATGGTGGCGAATTCAAATGTAAAAAATTGGTGTTAACATACCAAAATAAAGGAAATGGCTCAACCTTTGGCTTTGATGAAATTACCGTAGACAAAGCCAAAATAAAAATTTACGGAGGAACGTTCTCTGTTGACCCAACTTATTATGTTGTTGAAGGCTATAAAGCTGAAAAAAATGAAGAAGAAGAAACTTGGACAGTGAAAAAAAATTAATGCTGATTGATCTTGTTAGGTTCTTTTTACCCCTCCATAGGAATGTAAAGAAATGGACATCTATCGGAAAGAAAAAATGTAGTGTCACTCTGCCTCCCCATAGGCAGTGCACATAGATTTTTATTATCATTATTCCTACGCACCCTCTGGTTTCTGCTGGAGGGTGCACTTCTAACCAATTTCGGGAATGGAAGGGCCAATTTCGGGATCTTGTGAATTGGGGATCTTTTCTTTTGGTAGGATTTGTTGTGTCAGCTGCCAATTGCAGCGTTTATTTTTCCCCGCACCTTCCATTAGGAGGGTGCATTGTTTACTGTAAGACTGAGGAGAGGAGGGAGAACGAGTTCATGACTATGACGAGTGTCCAGGCTAGAACTAATCCGGCTATGTGAAGAATCATATAAGCCTTAGGCCTGAGAGGGCGGTGATAGATTATCTCGGCTACGCAAATTAACATCTGTCCGCCATCAAACGTGGGTATGGGGATGAGATTACCGATTGCGATCGATATCGATACGATTGCTAAGAGATAGAGTGCTGTCCTTACTCCGCTTGAAGTACTTGTCTTGAATGAGAGTACAGATATCCTCCCCATATTGCTTGCACTGCTGAACGGTCCTGAAATCTCCTGGAGTGCCTCGGAGAGCTGGAGTGTCATTAGCTTTGTTATGGCTATTGCTGTCCGTTTTGTGTAGGTGATGGTTCTCTCATATGCTTTCTTTATCGGGTTATATGCCTCCCCGGCTTTCCTTATCCCGCTTTTCCAGGCGAAGGGGAACGAAGAGGAGGTGAGGGTAACTGTTCGTGTCTCTCCCTCTGTGTTCTCCAGTGTTATTGTGTATTTGTCTCCCTCTATCTCATAGAGATCTAGATTGTACTCAATTTTCTTTCCGTTACACTCTATGATTCTGTCTCCCTCATTAAAGAGATCGCTTTCGCTTCTCCCGATTACCGCATCTATGAGATTGGTTATTCCATAACGGTAGGAACCGTCTATAAGGGTAGGGGTTATTATTACTTCCTTTGTTTCGTTATTCCTTTCTATGAGAAGTGTCACATCTTCTCCGTTTCTTGAAAGGAGGTAACTTTCGAGGTCTTCATAGTCTTTTATCTCCTTACCATCTGCTTCTATCACGAGGTCTCCTTTCTGTATTGATGCCTGTGGTATTGTTTCCTCAAAGAGACTTTGGTAGGCGGTAATTGGTGTTATTATCGCCTCATTCGATACTCTCTCCACCGGAATAAGAGAGACTAAGATAAAGAGGACGAATGCCAGGAGAATGTTGGTAACGGGGCCTGAGAGGTAGATTATAAACTTCTTTAAGGGATGGATGGCAAAGAGGGAGCCTTCCTCTGCATAGTGTATCTTCTTTTCGTTGTTTCTGAGTGCTACTGTGAGGTCCTCTGCTCCACCCATCCGGCAATATCCTCCGAATGGGATAAGAGAAATACGGAACTCCGTGTTCTTCCCCATATGGGACCATATGCACTTACCGAATCCGAAGGAAAGAATCTCCACACTCACGTGATTGATTCTTGCGGCAGCGTAGTGTCCGAGTTCATGTATGAAGATTACTATTCCTGTTCCCAAGAGTCCGATTATGAGATAGATGAACCACAGAAGTATACTCATTGTAATTCTCTTATTATTTCTCCAGCTTTCAATCTAGCTCTTCTATCGAGCTCATATACTTCCTCATAATTAGATATTGGCGTAGTGTTGAGTGATTTCTCATCGAGTGTTCTTCTCACCACCTCTGCTATGTCACTGAATGAGAGTTTGTCTTCGAGGAATGCTTTCACGGCAATCTCGTCTGAGGCATTGTAGATGACGGGGCCTGCATAGCCGAGAGAGAGTGCTCTGTATGCCAGCGGTAGAAGTGGAAAACGTTCAGTGTCAGGTTTCTCGAATGTAAGTGTAAGGTCATCAAAGGAGAGGGGACGAACTATGTCATTCATAGGGATGTCTCCCTTTGTTATTGCACTCATTATCGGAAGAGCCATATCGGGTGGGGAGAGCTGAGCATATATTCCCCCCTCCGCTGTGCGGATAAGGGAGTGCACTACAGATTGCCTGTGTACAACCACCTCTATGTCCTCAGGAGGAAATGAGAAGAGATAGCTTGCCTCTATCACCTCCAAGCCCTTGTTGGCCAGCGTTGCGCTGTCGAGAGTTATCTTCTCTCCCATCTTCCATGTGGGGTGCCTCAATGCTTCTTCCTTTGTTATGTTTGAAAGATCCTTCCTGTCGACAAATGGACCGCCGGAAGCTGTGATTACGAGCTTACTTGCTTTCTTTCCTTTAAGAAGGTTATAGATAGCACTGTGCTCGCTGTCTACCGGGATAATCTTGGCGTTATGCTCTCCTCCGAGGCGAAAGATGAAGCTTGCGCCGCTGACAACGCTCTCTTTATTTGCTAGTGCAATGTCGATTGATTTCTCAAGCACGCACTTTGTTGCGTAGAGTCCGTCGAAGCCTGCTATTGCATTGAGGACGATATCTGGAGAGGTTTCATCAAGAAAGTCAGGGAGATTACTTTGCTCTATATTTCCCTCTGTAAGGAGAGTTAAACATTGAAACTCATCTTTGAGAGTTTCAAGTTTTTCTCTGTTCCTGTCTGCTGTGAGTCCGACGACTTTTATCGGGAGATTATGGTGCCTTATGGAGTCGAGACATGTCTTTCCGATGCTCCCTGTTGCTCCGAGGATTACAAGTCTTATCATAGGAGGATAAGTTCAACTCCGAGGACAAAGATCGGGCACGCTACCGATATGCTGTCTATACAGTCAAGCATACCTCCGCGTCCCGGAATCATCACTCCCGCATCCTTTACACCGCAGGAGCGCTTCAGCATTGACTCGAAGAGGTCACCTGCTGTGCCGAAGATTGCTGTAAGCAAAAAGAGGATGAATGCTTCAGCCGGTTTGAACGGGAGAAGAGTCGGATTAAGGGCGACAATCAACAGCCCGATAAGTGCTGTCACAACTGTTCCTCCCACAAAGCCTGCAATGCTTTTATTGGGGGAGCATTTCACATAGCCTTTGTTGTTCTTTCCAAATAGATGCCCGAATACATATGCCATTGTGTCGGAGCCCAATACACATACAAGGAACGTGAAGATCATTGCCCGGGGGGAGGGGAGGAAACACAGTCTTATGCCGTAGACCATGAAGAGCCCCGGGTAGACTATGTTGAAGACTGTTGCTCCTATTCTGAGTATTGAAGAAGAGAAGTTGTCCTTTACACCGTTGAATGTCTCTGTGAGGAACGAAAGTGCTACGAATGCAGCGAGAGCAAATATTGTGAGCTCCACATCAGGACAGAAGTGGAGACGGATTATCTCGATTACGGGTAAAAGGCACCCGAGGTACGCTGTGAAGGGGGTGTCTATCCTCTTCTTTATAAGGTTATTCTTAAGCTCCCATGAGCCGCATGCAGTCACAAAGACAACCACAAGGCTGAAGAAAAGATGATTCAGCTGTGGAAAGAAAAATATAACACAGAAAAGAAATGGTATACCCACCACTGCCGTGAAGGTCCTGGCTTTAAGGGAACTGCTCATTTTATATCTCCAAACTTACGTACCCGTTTATTATAAATTTCAACTATTTTCGTTACCATATTCTCATCCCAGTCCGGCCACAGCTCATCAAAAAAAGCAAACTCTGCGTAAGATGACTGGTAGAGCATGAAGCCACTGAGTCTCTCTTCCCCTGCAGAGCGGACTATCATATCGGGGGAGGGGACAAAGGGATTGTCGAGATAGGAAGAAAGTGTGTCGCTTTCAAAGTGTGTGACTCCACTCTTAAGTGCCTTGTTGACAGCACGTGCTATCTCATTGTGTCCGCCGTAGTTTATTGCAAGCTGGATTATGAGTGTGGAGTTGCCTTCTGTCTCCTTGATGGCTCTGTCGAGTCCGGAGAGGGCGTATGAGGGGATGCCACTGCGGTCCCCCAGAAGAAGTATTCTTATCCCCAGCTTGTTGAATTTCTCTATATTGAGAACTATTTGTTTAGATAACAGACCCATGAGGAAATTAACCTCCTCTTCGGGTCTCTTCCAGTTTTCTGTTGAAAAACAGTAAAGAGTAAGGAACTTGATACCTTCCTTTATGCATCCCTTGGCGACTCTCTCGGCAGCGTAGGATCCTTCCTCGTGACCTTTATATCTCTTCAGTCCACGCCTCTCGGCCCATCTGCCGTTACCGTCCATGATGCAGGCTAAGTGTACAAGTTCCTTCATCTCTTATATTTCCATGATTTCCTTTTCCTTAGCTTCAGCAATCTTGTTGATATCTGCAATTGAAGCATCGGTAAGTTTCTGGATTTTGTTTTCGCCTTCCTTCTGCTGGTCTTCGCTGATCTCTGATGCCTTTTGCATCTTCTTCAGTTCTTCCATAGCATCGCGGCGGATATTTCTGATTGCAACCCTGGCATTCTCTGCAGAAGTCTTGGCAACCTTTGCAAGCTCCTTTCTTCTGTCAGCTGTAAGGGAAGGGAAGTTGATACGAATCAACTTGCCGTCATTATTCGGGTTCAAGCCGAGTTCAGACTTCTGGATAGCCTTCTCGATAGCGGAGAGAACAGACTTGTCCCAAGGCTGAATTACGACCATTCTAGCTTCAGGAACAGAGATGGATGCAACCTGACTCAGTGGTGTCTCGGCACCATAGTAGTCAACCTTGATCTTGTCGAAGAGGGCAGCACTTGCCCTTCCTGTCCTGAGCTGGGTGTAGTCAGCCTCAAGGCTGGCCACACTCTTCTTCATCTTGCTTTCAGTGTTGTTGATAACAGTCTGCATCTTATCTCCTTATTTGAGACCTGCCTGGAAGACAGCATAGGAGACAATCTCAAGCTTTGCACCTGCTGCTTTACCGCAGTCAGCGAGAGCCTGTGCGACACTCTTGGAGTCATCCTTGACGAAAGCCTGATCAAGGAAACAGATTTCCTTGTAAAGCTTCTGGAGCTTACCTCTGACAATACCTTCCTTGACCTTGTCCGGCTTGGAAGCAAGCTTCTCATCCTGTTCAACCTGTGCTCTGAAGATTGCAAGTTGCTCGTCCTCATATGACTTCTCGACAACCTTGTCTGAGAGGTACTGTGGCTTATAAGCTGCACAATGGAGAGCGAGGTCATGAGCAAATTCCTTTACTGCTTCATTCTCGAAAGCTGCCTTGTTGTCGGATGTGAGGATGACGGAAACTGCAACTGCACCTTCGCCGTGCACATATGTTGCACAATATCCGTTCTCCGGAATAGCTGTGAGAGTGAAGGAGACAAGGTTCATGTTCTCCTTGATGATTGCGATGAGAGCATCGACCATAGCCTTGAGCTCATCGTTTGGTTCTGTGTATCCCTTCTCGAGAATAAGGGCGCAAAGATCTTCTCCGAGCTTCTTGAAGTCTTCGTTCTTTGCAACGAAGTCTGTCTCACAGGAGAGTGAGAGCATGACAACGTTCTTTCCGTCAGACTCGACGAAGACTCTTCCGTTCTCGGTTGCTCTGTCCTGTCTCTTTGCAACAGCTGCAAGACCCATTTCCTTGAGGATCTTCTCAGCGCCTGCGAAATCACCATCAGCCTGTGTGAGGGCCTTCTTGCAATCCATCATGCCGGCGCCTGTGATATCACGAAGCTTCTTTACATCGGATGCTGAAATATTAGCCATAATTAAATCTCCTATAAATTACTTGTTGAGGAATTCATCTTCCTCATCGCTCTCTACTTCGTCTTCCTCTTTCTTCTCTTCGGAAGGAACGTAGTTGGAGTAGTCCTCGATTACCTCGTCCTTAGCTGCCTCAGGAGGAAGCTCTCCCTGGAGTGCCTCTTCTTCGTCATCAAGGGATTCGATGATCTGGATACCTGCCTCGCTGTCAGCGTCGATTACTGCATTTGCAATGATCTCAACGAAGAGTGAGATAGCTCTGATTGCGTCGTCGTTGCCCGGGATAGGATATGTGATGTCTGTCGGGTCACAGTTTGTGTCGACAACTGCGATGACCGGAATGCCGAGTCTCTTTGCTTCTGCAACTGCGAGTGCTTCCTTCTTTGTGTCGATGACAAAGAGTGCGCCTGGAAGTTCCTTCATGTCCTTGATACCGCCGAGGTCCTTCTCAAGTTTTGCCTTCTTCTTTGTAAGAAGTGCAACTTCCTTCTTTGTGAGGGAGTCGAATGTGCCGTCTGCTTCCATTCTCTCGATTTTCTTAAGCTTAGCAATACTCTTTTTGATTGTTGTGAAGTTAGTGAGCATACCGCCGAGCCATCTGTTGGAAACATAAGGCATGCCACATCTCTTTGCTTCTGTCTCGATAGCAACCTGTGCCTGCTTCTTTGTTCCGACAAAAAGAATCTGCTTGTCGTTCTGGACCTGGGCTCTGACTGCCTCGTAAGCTTCAACGATGCATGCTGATGTCTTCTGCAGGTCTATGATATGAATACCGTTTCTCTCTGTGAAGATGAAACGTGCCATCTTAGGATTCCACCTCTTTGTCTGATGGCCAAAGTGTACGCCTGACTCGAGCAGGCTCTTCATTGTTACTACTGCCATAGTAGTCACTCCTTTCGCAAACCCATTCTTGCTGATTATCTCTCAGCGGGTTCCCGTCACTAGATCTCTTCCATACGGAAGGAAATTTATTGCATCAATGCAACGCTTTGAGTCTACTACGTATCTTTCATTTTAGACAAGGGGGTGGAGTAAAGTCAGACAGCCTTCGGAGATTGGTTCAGGGAGTGTGTAAAATTGAACACAAATGAGAGAATATGCTTTCAAAAGAGAAGGAAAATTGTATTATAGTCATATAAAACTCTGCTGTGGAGGAAAGATTATGAAAAGAAAAATATCGGGTCTTATTCTGGCTTTGCTTCTTATTGTCACCCTTATTTCATGTGATGCTGCAATAAGCGTCATGGGGGCAATGGGGAATAACATCCTCGGAGTCGACAAGAGCAAGCTCAACTCTGCCGTCGATAGTGTGAAGGTGAGCAAGAAGACTGAAATGACTGAACTCGAGGGAGATGATTTGAAAGCCAATGAGTCAACAACCCTTGAGAAAGGTGCAAAGGCCTTTAACCTGGAAGACAGCGATGGGGAAAAACTTTCCATCAAAGTCGGAAAGTCAAACGGAGAGCAGGTTCTTGTTATTGAAGGTCAGGTAATACCGGTCAGCACTGACGTAGACCTTCTAGATATTGTTTCAATTCTTCCCTCTCAGGATCTGACAGCTGTTGCCGATGCTCTTGGAAGCTCAGGTAAGAGCAAGGAAGCTATGCTGGCAGAACTCAATAAGACTGTCACCGACGAGAATACAAAGGAATCTGCCCGGGGAACTGCAATTATCCTCAGGGCGATTCTGGGGCTTGCAGATAGCTCGACAAGCTCATCAGAGAGCTCATCGAGATCTCTTACAAGAGGTGATGAGGGCAATGCAACAACCGGAGAAGTTCTCGATATTATCGGGACAGTAAAGAAGAATCTCGATGCTGCCCTCGAGGGTCCGGAAAAGCTGACAATGGGTGATGTAGTCGTTCTCCAGGTTTTTACCAACGTAGTTTCAGTTCTGGCCGATGATGTTGCAACTCTCATGGATGCACTCACCGGTAAGGGCGGAACAGATATGAGCGCAGTTCTCAATGACATTTATAAAAAAGATATGGCTCTCATCAACCAGACAATCAATATTCTGGCCTCTGCCTCCGGGACATCCTCAATATTGAAGGGTGCCGGCGTGAGTGAGCTGATCAGCCAATTGACAAAATAAGGGAGGAGAAGGATGAAGAGAATATTTACAATTTTACTCATTACGGTCTTATGCTCCCTTACTCTTTTTGCTGCAGACAGCAATTACTTCGGCGAAACAGAAACAAAGGCATATAGTTTGATAGGGAAGGGCTTCAGACCCAATAATGCAGCGCTTCTCGGTATGGGTAATGCGGGTGTCGCTTTCATGGACAGTGAGAACGGACTTTTCTACAACCCGGCGTCTCTTGCTGAGGGTGAGTTCAGGCTCTCCTTGCCGTCTGTTGACGTTACACTCTATCATGCCTATGACATGCTGAAGAAGAATGCTGACGGCGTCAGCTTCATTGAGCAGGTTAAGGCGGCAATTGGTGACAGTGATAAAGTGAAGGAACTCGCTGCACCTCTTCTCGATATCGTAGGAACGCAATTGGCACCTCTTGCGAAAGTTGATGCTGCTGTGAGTGTTGTTCTCCCGTTCGGTCTTGGAATCGGGGTCTATGCAAGTGACACAGCCTATACATGCGATTATTCGGTAGTTGATGAAATTGATGCTCTTGCTGCTCTCGGTTATGGCTATAAGTTCGACTTAGGAACATCGAGTCTTTCTGCAGGTATCAACGCAAAGCTGAGTGTCCTTATGTTCAATAAGAAAATCGGGACAACGGAGCTTCTCCCTTACCTCAGCGGTGGCGACAGCAGTCTCTCCGATATGGAAGTGACTCTTGCTGCAGGCTGGACTCCTCTCTTCGATATCGGTGCAACATGGGAAATGGGACCATTCAGCGTGGCTGCTGTCCTTTCTGACATCAATCCGTTCGGCTACAACATGGAAGTCAAGACCACGACAGTCGGAGAAATTAAGGATATAGCCAAGGTTGCAACATCAAGCAAATTCAAGGTACAGGGAGCTCCGAACCTCACACTGGGTGGAGCATACAAGTATGAGTCGGATATTGTTGATGTGAAGGTTGCTTTGGATGCCAGAGACATCATCGGCCTCTTTGATAAGAATAGCGGAGATTTCTCCTTTAGAAAGATTACAAAGCATATAGGGCTTGGTACTGAGGTCGGTCTTATAGACACATTCTATTTCCGCCTCGGCTTGAACGGTGGTTACTGGACAGTCGGCACCTCAATCGATATCTTTGCTCTCAGAATTGATGCAGCATATTTCTGGCAGGAGATGGGATCCGGCTCGGGAGAGAGTGGCCTTGACGGACTCACCATCCGCTTTAATCTTGGTTTTGAGAGATAAGTTTTATCTCCCTCCTATAAAGTTTGCTACCGGGAAACCGGTAGCTTTTCTGTGTCTTTCCAGCAAAGAAAAATCCCCCGTCTGTACATCCAAGAACGGGGGTTTTTGTTAAACGCGCACACAGGACATCTCCTATGCGTCTGGGACAGTTCCTTTTCAAGGCAACCTGAATAATCATTTAAGTCCGTAATTAAAAATTAGCACTTGACAAAATATTTGTAAATACAGAAGTTATATAAAAATTAGGTATTTTTAATAATTTATTTATAGTTTCTATAGCTGTTTCCGGCTTCAAAGTTGTCAATATGTTTTATTTTAACTATTTTACTCTGTTTTGTCTGTTTTTGTGATAAAGGGATCTTTTTGTTGAAACAAAATATTAATACATCTCTTCTTCATTGTTTTGATTGTTTTAATTGGTTATCTTTTAGTCATGGTCGGTTTCTTTATAAAAAAATCATTCTTTGACGGGTGGGACAATTTCTTTTCCCTCATCCTTCAGAACCTCATATATATTGTCCTCCTTATAGGAGGTTTGGGGCTTGTTTATTTCCTTGGTGAAAGTATGACACTTTTTTATGTTTCAATTGTAATTACTCTTCTCCTTATTTCTATCTCGCTGGGGGGAACTGCTGAGGTTGCAAGAAACTTCTCATGCTATTCGAGTGAAGTATGGAGACCTTATATAAGGGGGATAAAGAGGAATATAAAACACTCGCTTTTCTTCTTTCTTATCATCATGCTCCTTTCTCTTGTCTGGATGATAACCATTCCCTTCTATTCTGCCATGGAGAGCTCAATCGGGGTCATTCTCTCTGTTGTCATGATCTGGGTAACCATATTCTTTATTATGGCACTCCCTTATTATTTTGCTCTGATGACGATGCTTCCCGGAGACGGAGCACTTAAGACACTCAAAAAGAGTTTTCTTGTCTCATTTGATAATCCCGGAAAGAGTCTCTTCCTTTTGCTTCATATCCTCTTTGACAGTGTGATTTCAGTCTTCACTGTCGGCCTTGTTCCCGGCATAACCGGGATAATGCTCAGCGAGAGTGACATGATGAAGCTCCTCATGAAGAAGTATGACTATCTTGAGGCCAATCCTGACAAGACTAAAAAAGACATAATTTGGGATGAACTTTTACAGGAAGAGAAGGAGACTGTAGGAGTAAGAACCCTCAAGGGGATGATATTCCCCTGGAAATAGGAGGTATTTTATGCGCGAAGTTGAGCTTAAGGCACATGTGAAGGATTATCTTCAAGTTAAAAATAAACTTGAATCTCTCTATGGAAAGGGGACGGACGTGAGTAAGAGTGATCTCTACTTCCGTCTTCCGGGCTCAGTTCACCAGGCTTTGAGAGTCAGGAACAACAGGGGCGTGCTGGAGTTTACTGCTAAGAAGATGAGAAATGACAGCAAGAGCGAGGACAATGAGGAGTATGAGGTTCTTGTGGATATAAAACAGGAAGGTAATGCATATGCCTTCTTCGAGTGTCTGGGGTACGAGAAATATTTCAGGAAGAACAAGGCCGGCTGGGAGTGGTCCGTTGATGACATACATGTGGAGCTTCTTGAGGTGAGCGGTTTCAGATATGGGGAGGAGAAAGCAGTTAAGGAGCTCGGGTACTTTCTTGAGATGGAGATTCTCATTCCCTTTAAGGAGAAGGTTGACCTTTTCGAGAAGCAGAATTCCCTTTATGACCTTTTAAAACGTCTCGGTTTTTGTGATAATGACGTCGAGATGAGATCTTATAGATCTATGATTCTGGAGTGAGTATGGAATTCAGAGCACAGCACATTCTTGTCAAGGATAAGGATACGGCAGATAAACTTTATGAACGTATAAGAAAGGGTGAGAACTTCTCATCCCTTGCACACCAATATTCCACATGCCCCTCGAAGGAGAAGGGAGGGGATCTCGGGTGGTTCAAGGAAGGACAGATGGTCAGGGAGTTCGAGAATGCTGTGAGACGGATGGGAGTCGGGAGCATTTCCCGCCCTGTAAGAACCCAGTTTGGATACCATATCATAAAGAAAACAGGAGTTAAGGATTGATTACAATTTATACAGACGGGGGATGCTCGGGTAATCCCGGCCCGGGAGGTTGGGCGTTTGCAGTTTCTAACGGCGGTACCATTGTTGAGTCACATTCCGGCGGGGACGCGAGCACAACAAACAATAAGATGGAACTGACAGCTGTCATAAATGCACTAAGGTATGCTCTGGAGAAGGGAGAGAATGAAGTTACTGTTCTCACTGACAGCCAATATGTGAAGATCGGAATAACAGATTGGATCAAATCATGGAAGAGGAACGGCTGGAGGACAAGCAGCAAGGCTCCTGTCAAGAATATTGACTATTGGGTGGAGCTGGACAGTCTCAACAGTCGTCTTTCGGTTACCTGGTCATGGGTCAAAGGTCACGCGGGCATAGAAGGCAATGAGGAGTGTGACAGACTTGTCAGGATGGAGACTGCAAAGTTCCTCTCTTGAGAGAAGTATAGTGGCTGGTGTTTACTTTTCTATCAATATCTTTATTTAGTTAATTTCTGTCGCTATTGAATTTTTTTCATTATATTATACTTGTATGAATGATGAAATTACTATTTTTGTAACAAAGGATAAAACTATAAGCATCCCGGTAAATGTCGACTCTGACACTTTGTGGTTGTCACTTGACCAGATGGCCTCACTTTTTCAGAGTGATAAATCAACGATCTCCAGACACATAAATAATATATTAAATGAAGGTGAACTTGTTAGAGAAACAGTTGTTGCAAAATATGCAACAACTGCCACAGACGGTAAAACATATCAGGTTAACTACTTTAACATTGATGTAATCATTTCAGTTGGGTATAGAGTGAAATCTCAGAGAGGCACTGAGTTCCGACAGTGGGCAAACAGAATATTTAAGGATTACATTCATCCATGGATATGCATTGAATCAGAATAGGCTTGAAGCTCTTAATAAGACTGTTGAGATTGAGTCACGAATCATTGCACATCTTACTGATATGGAGACTGATGAGATACTCGGTGTGATTAATTCATATACCAGTGCACTCGAATTGCTCGATAGTTATGATCTTCAAAGAGTCATGAAACCGGCAGGAAACAAGAATTATCAGAAGCTCACACTCAAGAATGCTATGCGATCATCAGTGAGATGAAATTTGCTTCAGAGTCTCAAATCTTTGGAACTGAGAAGGAAGAGGGAAAACTTGATGTTGATCTTGGCAGTGTGTATCAAAGTGTCTTCGGAGAGGATGTCTACCCGACAACGGAGGAGAAAGCCGCAAACCTTCTTTACTTTCTTGTTAAGGATCATCCTTTCAATGACGGTTGCAAACGTATAGCAGCTACACTCTTTCTGACATTTCTGCAGAAGAACGGGATTTTAATGAGAGCAGACGGCAGGAGGACAATCAATAACGGAACATTGGTGGCTCTTACGCTCCTTATTGCCGAATCCAAACCTGAAGAGAAGGAAATAATGACTAATGTTGTCATGAATATACTCAATATCAATTAGGAGAGGTACAACTTTCTTTGTGTATTTTGCAGAGAGTAGCAAATCCGGAGGCGACAGGATATGCTTCTCTGATGCTTGTCCACATATATCATCTCTACTGTCCTTTTTAAGAAGATTGAGGACAACTCATCACTCACTATTATTGCTCATTTTATCCCTCACTTTATCTCTCACTTTTGCTTGTACATGTGATAGGAATTGGTCGGCATTCAGCTCCATATAAGTGAGAAGACGGGAAGGGGTGTTCCTTTGATTGTGGGAAAATATGGACGAATGGCGTATGAATTCAGAGAAAACTCAATAGTCATCACAATTCCATTCGCAACTGCAGAATATGATGAGTACCACCCGGGCATGCATGTACTTTCCAATCCTGCAGGACTTACAAAGACACAGGAGAGAATTCTTAATGAAATAAGAAACAATCCGAATGTTACAAGAGTCCAGTTAATGGCATTGTTGGGAGTTGGGGAGACATCAATCAACAACGGCTTAGCCAATCTTAGAAATAAAAGAATTATTGAACGTGTTGGGGCAAACAAGAACGGGTATTGGAAGGTGAAGGATTAGTTTTTCTCTCCCATCTCAGGCTCAGAAGGTGTCCCTTCTGGTTTATCTGAAGGGGCAGGAGTATCCTCGGGAGTGGTATTCTCCGCCGGCTCTTTAGTTTCTTTTGCAGCTCTCTCCTCTGCCTCTTTTCTTGTTGCTTCCTCAGCTTCTCTCTTTGCTTTCTCTTCCTCTTCTTTTGCTGTCTTCTCCTTATTAATGGAGTCAAGGTAGGAGTAGAATGCGCTGTTCTCTGCAAGCACAGAGATGGCCTTTTCATTCTCCGGAAAGAGGAGGATAGTTTCCTTTGAGAAGGAGAGGGCAGTCTCCTTGTCTTCAAGAGTGAGGAGGGAGTCAAGATAAAGATCCCTCAATTCCTCGTCATAGGGTTCTCTCTCAATTACTCTCTTCAGAGTCTTCGAGTATTCTTCCTTATTGTCCAGTTTACTGTATGCAAGAGCTTCAATCTTGATGAATCTTGTATAGTCAGGGTAGAGGGCGAGGGCCTTTTCAGCTTCTGTTATCACCCTCTCATAATTCTTCTCGCTGTAGAGGTAGTAGATGAAGTTGTATCTGTTCTCAACACTCTCTTCACTCTCTAGAAGCACCTCATAATAGATGGAGGTTGATGTGTCGTTTGAGTCACTCACAACCTTCACTGAAGCACATGAGACAAGAAGAAGTATTATGATACTAGCCGAGAACAGTCTTTTCAATTTCAATCACCTGATCCCTATAGAGATTTACTATGTTGGAGCCGTAGTCGGCAATGAGCTGGATCATGTTTCTCGGCTCAGGGCCTTTATCCACTCCGTTGAGTCTGTCACCGGCATCTCCGAGTCCCGGGAGGATATAAGCCTGTTCGTTGAGGACTGGGTCCATCCAGAGAGTGAAGACTTCCGCTTCCGGGATGGCTCTTGTTATTCTGAGGGCACCCTTGAGGGCAGATATGACATTGATGAACTTGATTGACCTAGGCTTCACGCCTTTCTCCTTGAGGAACTTGACAATAGTTACAAGAGAGCCCCCGGTTGCATTCATCGGGTCAGCAAATATGAGATCCTTACCTTCGAGGTCTTCCAGGCGGAAGAATGACCTGTCAAGATCGAGGACATAGTCCATGTTGTATTCCTTCTTACTCTCGTCCCTTTTGATCTTGAAGAGTGCAAATGGGGTGATTGTGTCATCCGAGGAGTAATCCTGGAATTCCTTACTGATTATCATACTGGGAAGGAGTGCTCCGCGGAGCATCACGCACATTACCGATGAGTGTGCAAGCTCGTCGACATTAGGAATCCTGTGAACCGCATAGTTGGTACAGGGGACAGTGACGGGAGTGGGCTGAATCATACTTCTCTTGTTGTTGAGGTTTCTGTCTGCAAAGGAGTGTGCGAACATGAGCTCATATGCCCTCTGGATATAGTAGAGGAACTCCTCGTGCCCTGTCTCAGGGTTACGGAGCTTCGCGATGATTCTTGAAGCCTCTCCGTGCTGTTCACGCGGGGTCTCAAAGGAATAAACATGAATACGGCTGTTGCGGGAGCACACATCCTTTAAGAAGGACCCTATCTCCTGGGCTGATTCTGTCAGTCCCTCACGTGCCTTCTCATCATTGAAATCCTTCTCGAGGACGGCACACGCATCAAGGCTCTTTTTATAGAGGGAACGCACTGTCTCTATATTCTTCTTATCCTCGTCAAGGAGGAAACCGTCAAGGTCTTCAGCATGAAGTATAACTTTATTGCTCATTTGAAACTCCTGAAGAAAAGATATACCAATTTATCCTCCTTGAGTAGTCTTAACGGAAAACATCTTTCAATTTGTACATTGTTTTTGCTAGAATGGAACAAGAGAGGTTAGAAAATGAGACTCGTATTTTTAGGCCCTCCGGGAGCCGGAAAGGGCACAATAGCTGCCGTTGCCAAGGATTATCTTGGTGTACCACACATATCGACAGGGGATCTCTTCAGAGCAAACATCAAAGGAGAGACTGAACTGGGGAAGAAGGTCAAGGAAATCCTGGCATCAGGTTCTCTTGTTCCGGATGAGATTACAATCGAGATGGTGAGAAACCGTCTCAAGGAAGATGATTGCAAAAAAGGTTTTATCCTTGATGGATTTCCACGCACTGTCAAGCAGGCAGATGCCCTCAGCGAGATGGCAGAGCTTGACGGCGTCGTCAACTTCGTCCTCAGCGAGGAGGAGATCATAAAGAGACTCAGCGGAAGACGTATGTGCAAAAGCACAGGAAGGACTTACCATGTCATATTCAACCCGCCTAAAGTAGAGGGAATCGATGATGAGACAGGTGAGGAGCTTATCCAGCGTGATGATGACAAGCCGGAAGCTATCAAACACCGCCTTGAAGTCTACAGGGAAGCTACGGAGCCTCTCATCAAATACTACAGAGACAAAGGAATCGTCCTTGACCTTAAGTGCACGAATGACCCTGAGGAGACTAATCAGAATTTCTTCGCTTTAATCAAGAAATAAGCAAATTTGTATGTAGTTTTCCACCCCTTTCTGATACACTCGGAACGGGGTGTTTTTATGACTAGAGATTTACCTGTTGTTTATTCGTCGTTTTCTCCTGATTTCGTTTCTCCTCTCTTTCCCGCACCGGGAGAAGAGATAAAGCTTTCCATCGCATTTTCATCTGCGCCGGAGAGTGTCATATTGAAGTATGACAGCAAGACCGGTCTTGTCTTCAATGCTGACATGACTCGGGATGGCTTATTCAACGGTATGGCGAAGTATTCAGCCCGGGTTCCGGTAACTGAAGACGGAACTCTCTTCAGATATTTCTTTGCCTTCTTCATTGATGGTGCCAGCTACTACTACTCGCGACTCGGCATCACACGTTATACTCCCTCCCTCTGTGACAGATTCTCTCTCATAGTGGGGAATCGGGTTCCTGAGTGGGTTGCAGGAAGTACCTGCTACCAGATCTTTCCCGACAGGTTCTCTAACGGGGACCCGTCTATCGGAGCAAAAGAAGGCGAGTATGAGTTCGACGGAGGGAAGGTTACAACTCCCTCATGGACCGAGGAGCCTAAAGAGTGGAATGAGTCACGCTGCTGTGACTTCTATAACGGTGACCTTAAGGGGATAGAAGAGAAGGTTTCTTATTTCAAGAGTCTTGGTGTGAATGCCCTTTATATTAACCCTGTATTCTCCTCTCAGTCAGTCCACAGGTATGACACCATTGATTTCTTCACAGTGGATCCCAAACTCGGAGGAGACGAGGCTCTCATAAGTCTTGTCAGGACAATGCATGAGAACGGAATCAGGGTTATCCTCGACATTTCGATAAATCATACCGGCCTTGCGGCAATATGGCTCAAAAAGGCTCTCGAGGATACAACGAGCGAAGAGAGGGGATTCTACTACTTCAACCCTGACGGGACATTCTCATGCTGGCAGGATGTGAAGACGCTCCCGCAGCTCAATTACTCCGATGCGAAGTTGCGGTCACTCATGTATGAGGGAGCCTCTTCGGCAATGAAGAAATATCTTGTTGACCCGTTCAACATTGACGGGTGGAGACTCGATGTCGCACCGGAGGTAGGACGCAGGGGATCTGACCATCTTACATACAGTATCTGGAGAGGGGTTAACACTTCACTCAGGGCTGTTAATGACAACCTCTATCTTGTGGGTGAAGACTGGGATGACAGTGCTCTCTATCTCCAGGGAGACATGTGGAACGGCACAATGAATTACTACGGTGCTGGACGCCCCCTCAGAAGCTGGATGGGGGAGAGGGACAGATTCCTCCTCACCGGCTATGGACACTCTCCTCTCTCCGACCTTCCGTGGAACGGCTATGAACTAGCCGGAGCATTCAAGAGTGCCATCCAAAGTGTACCGCTCCAGACACCATATATGCAAATGAACCTTATCGACTCACATGACACACCGAGAGTGCACAATAACCCGGATGTATTTGATAGGGATATATACAAGGGCGCTATCATGGCACTCTACTTCCTCCCCGGAATGCCTTCTACGTACTATGGGGACGAAGTACTCCTTAAAGGAAGGATTGATTCCAATGATGGGGCACGTTACCCGATGGAGTGGAGGGAGGACCACATCGACGCCGATATGTTCTCCTTCTTCAAGCGGATGGGGGAGTTGCGTAACAGTGACAGGGATCTTTTCTATTCAGCTGTTGAGATAAGTGCAATAGACGAAAGTGCCGTAGCAATTTCGAGAATAACGGACGGCAGGGCTTATATCGCAATTATCAACAAAGGGGAGGAGAGAGAAGTGTCGATTGAGCTGTCACTTCTTCCGAAAGGAAAAGCCTCGCTTCTCTGGGGGGACGGAGATGTGAAAATTGATGGTGATATTCTCTCCATCTCTTTGAGGGATAAGAAGTCTCTTTTGATTTTACTTGAGAACTAGACGGTATTGGCTCATCATACTCTTGAGGTAGGAAATATGAAGAAATTACTTATTCTGTTTGTTTTATCGCTTTTTGTGTTTTCACTCTCAGCAGCCTTCAGCGCAGAGGAGAGTGACTATATTTTCTACAGGGAGAATGATTACTCCAAGGATTATGAATATCTTCTCTTCGCATTGAAAGAGAGTAAGGATAACTCGGAGAAGGCCCAGATCCTCTGGCGGCTCAGCCGCACGAAGCTCACGCTTGTTGATGAGGAGAAAGAGAGTGGAACGATGAGCAAAGATGAACTCCTCTCCGGATACGGTGACTACAGTGCAAAGGACAAGCCTGACGCATCAGATACTTCGTCAGCTTTTTACTATGCTTATACTTCACTTTCTCTTGAAGAGACTCCAAATGCTTATCACTGGCTGAGTTCTGCTGTCGGAAGATGTGGCCAGGTGCACGGCGCCCTCAACAGTCTGGGGAAGGCTGCAGGAATGAAGAACCTTGAAGTCGAAGCCCTTGAGGGATTTTCATCCTTCGCACTTGAGACTGACAGCTGGTATGTCCTTTCTGTTCTCTACAAGTCACTCCCGGGCTCTCCGATCAGCTTCGGAAACAACAACTATGCCATCTCTTATATAAGGAAGTGCATTGCCACGATGGACATGACAAACAGGACTAACGGAACTAACTACATAGAGCTTGCAGAGCAACTCTACGACAGGAACTGGAGCCAGAGTAAGAGACAGAAGGAATTTGCCTCAATGCTCAAGTCATACAACAAGGCCGTCTCGAAAAAGAGCGGGGTGACTGAAGTCAACAAGTACTACGAGGGGTATATGAACAGTCTCGGTTCTCCGTTCTATGTGGCAGCAACGCTTGAAAGTATTTCTGATAGGCAGGAGGCGATAAGCGTTCTCGAGTATGCAAAGCTTTTAATTAACTCACGTCTGCCGTATGCAAAGAGTACGCTCAACAAGGAGAAGATGGAAAAAGAGCTAAGTGCTGTAGAAGCTAAACTCAGCGAATGGAAATAGAGAAACAAGTTGAGTGATTGCTTCTTCAGTGAGCACCACCAGAATAGGAACATCAGCATAAGCTGAAATCTTATTCTAGGAGGCCTTATATGGCCAGGTACATTGATGTGCGGACAATACTGGAGGAGAAGTTCATGGGAAATTCTAACAACAGTATATTGTAGCCAAAGTACATTGTTCGAAACATTCAATACAGGATGTCTGGGCAATCGCAAAGGAAAAAGGGATAGATAGCAAAGAGGCTATTCCGAATGTTTCAAAAAGAGACCTCTACAAGCTTTTCTTTCCTGACAGGAATCTGCAGGATGAGGGCATCGGCGTTGTGGACTACAAGAAAGTACACAAGGAACTGCAGAGAACAGGTGCTACCCTTACCCTGCTGCATGGTGGGTATGTGGACAAATCTATAGATTAGCCATCACCTGATATTTTGTTGATGTATAACAACAAAGCAAAAGCTAATGAATCATTCTCATCTAATCATTATTTTTATACACGATAAACATTGGTCATATCATCAGAGTACATACGAATTTGTAATTATATGAATAAAAAATCAACAAATCTTGTTGATAAAATTAACTAAACTTGCAATAATATATTAAATTGACATGATTAATAATGTAAAGAAAACCAGACAAGGAGGCAATCATGTTAACAGAGTTCGGAAGGGAAATAAGAAAGATGCGTATTGATCGAGGAGAAATTCTTAAAAACATGGCTGATAAGCTTGGAATAACTTCTTCTTATTTGTCAGCAATTGAGTGTGGTAAAAGGAGTATTCCTGATTGGATTATTGATAGGTTAGCTCAGATATATGAATTATCCGAATATGAAAAGAACATTCTTCAAAAAGCAATGCAGCGTTCCTTAAAGGATATTTCATTGGATGTTGCTGGAGTATCCGATATAAAAATGGATCTCGCTTTACGATTTGCACGTACATTTAAAGATATTGATGATAATACTGCTTTAAAAATAAGAAAATTATTGAAAGAAGGCCAGGAGCAATAAGTGAAAAATAGACAATGCTATGTTGTTGAAGGAAAATCGCGCAAGGAATTGAACGATTTTGCTCAGTATTTTAGGAAGTATCTGCATGTTGATAACAGATATTTCTTCCCTGTAGTTCAAACTCTTGAAGCAATAGGCTGTATAGTGGAGGGAGCACATTTTGAAGTATTGCCTGATAAGGATTTTCCAGATGGTGAACATGGATATACAGATATAACCACCAAAACTATCTATCTACGGGAAAGTGTATATGTTGGTGCGTGCGAAGGGAAAGGACGTGATAGAATGACAGTAATGCACGAAATTGCTCATCTGTTGTCATTTACGGTATACAACTTCAAATTGGCAAGAAGCTTCGGTGAAAACAGTATACCAGCATATATGGATCCCGAATGGCAAGCAAAGTGCCTGGCCGGTGCTATCATGATGGATAATGAACTCATTCGAGGCATGACTGCAGAAGATGTAGCTTTAAAATGTGGGGTCTCGCTGGACGCAGCGAGATACCAACTGAGTAAAATATAAAAGACGCGCCATTATTAATGCAACGCGTCTGCCAATAAACCCCAGGGTCTAATGACTGTGAGAATTTCATTATAGTCTCCGGAGGTTATGGAATCAATAAAATGGAGGCTTTTTAATGAAAAAAGTTTTCGATGCTTTTGAAACGAAGCAGAAGGGAATATTTCCGAAATATACGGACATATTCATGGCTATGGAATTAAAAGAGGCAGAATATTCTTTCCCTTATAATTTCCCGATCTTTAAAAGTGCAGATAAAGTTCCCTTGAAACTTATTCCATTTGATAAGATTTATAAAGCTAAGGCAGATGATTTTGATTCATATGTTCACTTTTACATACAGGATGTTGTATTCGAAAGATTTTGGAAAAATCCTAAACGATATATCCCTCAGCTTAAGAAATTTGCAGGGTGCATCATGACGGACTTCAGCCTCTGCTATGACTTTCCTTATCCATTGCAACTCTACAATTGCTACAGAAACAGAGTAATGGGATATATCATGCAGAAAAATGGTATACCGGTAATAATGAATGTTTCATTCGGTGATGCAAGAACATATGATTTTTGTTCAAACGGAATAGATGAAGGAGGTTTGATTTCAACAGGAAGTCTTGGAACAATGAAGAATATAGTAGATAGAGATTTCTTCGAAATGGGACTTAAGGCTGTCCTGAAGAGAATTAAACCATCAAAGTTATTAATTTATGGAACTGCATCAGAAAATGTAAAGAAAATCTGTACAGAAAATTGTGTAGAGCTACATCTTTTCCCTTCTGTCTGGAACGGATCATTTATTACGAGGGAGGCGCTCAATGGGTAAAAAGAGTTTTGGCTTTCCCGGATTACGGAATGTAAGTAGAGCAGGTTTTCCAAAAAACAATATTGATTCTAACATTAAATCAATCTCCAGGAAATATAGTTTGAATGACGGCTATATAGCTGATAAAGCAAAAAAATCAAGATTAAGAGAATTCTATTCTGTAGATCCTGTCGAAAAAGCAAAACGACTATTCAACAGTCTAGGTAGAGGGGGTGTTCAATACCCGCTCAGAAATAGGGATGGTAGTGTATATGGTTGGAAGCGTGTGATGAAGAATGCAACAATTACCTATAGACCTAGGCAATCATCCGACAACAGTCCGGTTGTTGAAATACATGGTATCAAAAATCCAAAGCTGCTTAGAAATCAGAAAATACATTTTTATAACAAAGAAGGAAAAGCAAAATGATCAAGCTGATAGAAAAATATGATTTTTTAAATAATTACATAATGAAAAAACTGTTATCCATATGGGTTTCACCATATTTTATAGAAGAAGAAAAAATGGTTACAAACCAGGTTGTGTTTAAAGTTGAAGATAAAAAAGATATTGTCTTTGAATGCAACTATGGTAAGGTTGATAATTTCTTTTATGAAGATGAGGATGTAGTTTTTACAATAAAGGAAGAAGAAAATTATTCTCCCTGGAGCAATATCGGAGGATATGAGATAACAAGCCATCTGATAAATGAAATTATATCAGAAATTAAACTCGTTTATGATGAAGTTTCATATAAAAACAAAACGATTTCATCAAAAATACTGCAGTATCCAGTAGGAGTTATCTTTACAACGAAAAAAAAGAGAATATCGGTTTCTAGGGATATCTATGACAGTGACTGTCTGCATTTTGATGATGAGAATGCTTCTGTTTCAGATTTCTTTTCATTCAGAGAACTCTGGGGTGAATATTCTTCTAAAAACGATTTCATAGTTAAAAGGATGATGTATAATTATAATTTTAAATCTCTGAGTTGTGTTGATGACTTTGAATTTAAATCTTCTGATATTTTGTAGTGATATTACTTCGCATGAGGTGAACTGGTGCTAAATATGCAACCGCCATCGGTGCTCAAGTTGCAACATCCGGTGTCAACTCAAGCAAATATTCAAACAAGTCTTGTTTTTACCGGTCTGACCAGTTTCGGGCCGGATTTTTTTGTCCCTTTTCCCGGCGGAAGATCCGGTAAGTGATATAAAATGACAATAATTTTTATATATTATATTAACAGAAGTGTTGAAAAGTGGGATAAAGTGGGATAGAGTGTCATTAGATAGCAGAAAAAGGAAGGCTTACGATGCAGTTTCTCACTGGAATGTATGATGGAAAGATAGACGACAAGGGTCGTCTTTCCCTGCCGTCGAGATTGAGGTCTGCACTTATGAGCCAACAGGTGGTTATACTCCCCGGTCTTGATGAGAACCATCTGATGCTGATGACTCCTGACTACTTTGAAAACCAATTCTGTGCTCAGATACTCTCAACTCCGCTTGCCATGATGGACAGGGAAAAACGCCAATTGGTGAGAAAACTAATATCACCGGCACAATATGTCGACATTGACTCGGCCGGAAGGATCAGCATCCCGCAGCGTTCCAGGGAGAAAGTTAATCTTACACCTAAGAGCGGGGCACTCCTTGTTGGGACGGGGTATGCCGTTGAGATATGGAACAGTGAAACATACAGGGAAGCTGAGGAGAACAGTGACGATTCAATCAGTGACTTGGCACAGAAAATCTATGATGAGGGGGTACAGTGATGGAAATATTGCACTACCCGGTAATGCATGAAGAGGTTTTGGAGAACCTTACGCTCCCTAGAGACAGAGAGACTGTCCTCATAGACTGTACGACAGGGGAAGGTGGACACACAAAGCTCTTTTTAGAGAGTTATCCTCTTGTGACCGTAATTGGACTTGACAGGGACAGTGAAATTCAGAAGAAGGCAATAGAAAGACTTAAGGAATATGGAGACAGGTTCCGTCCTGTGAACACATGGTTCAACGATTATCTCTCATCCCGTGACAGCGAGAGTGCAGACGGAATTCTCTTTGACCTTGGTATTTCAATCTTTCACTATGAGGAAAGCGAAAGGGGATTCTCATTCAGGAAGGATGAGGAACTCGATATGCGCCTTGACTCCAGCCAGAGCCTTAGTGCAGAGACAATTGTCAATGAATACAGTGAAGAGGAGCTTGCCGACGTCATCTACAAATACGGTGAGGAGCGCTACTCAAGAAGAATAGCACGGGCAATCGGCGAGAGAAGAAAGGAAAAGCGTATAAAGACGAGCAAGGAGCTTGGGGAGATTATCTGGGCTGCAGTGCCGAGGGAATACAGGTACGGGAGAATCCATCCCGCAACAAGGACATTCCAGGCTTTGAGAATCGAAGTCAACAGGGAGCTGGACAGGATTGAACCGGCCCTGACAGAGGCCATGAGGGTTCTGAAGAAGGGTGGAAGGATAGCTGTTATAACATTCCATTCTCTTGAGGACAGGATTGTCAAATGGACATTTAAAGACAGAGCTGAGAAGTATGGTGATATCAGGATTCTGACAAAGAAACCGATTATCCCGACAGATAAAGAGTGTGATGAAAATCCACCATCGAGATCTAGTAAGCTGAGGGTTATTGAAAAGTTATGAAGTACAGTGAAAACATTACAGAAAAAATGGACTTGAAGGCAAAGATTATTATTGTGGCATCAATTTTCATTGCCTTTTTTGTGATTCTTTTGCCCATATGGCAGAAAGGCCTGACGAGAGAGGCTCACTATGAGATTCTTCTCGCCGAGACGAAACTTGAAAGGATGGAAGAAGAAGAGAGAAATCTTGTTGCTTACATTCTTGAAAAGGAGACCTCAGAAGAGGGTAGTTCAACCAATCTTTTCGCCAGCCTGTAATACGCTATGAGGAGTCGGGTCAATGTACAGTGATGAGTTCGGCATCGGAGATATCGGGGAATATGATGATTATATTCCCGAAAGAGAAAATGGTGAGGAGAAGAGAGAGGGAGTCTTCTCTCCGTTCACATTTCTGTGCTTTGCCATCATCCTGACACTCTTTGGTCTCCTTACGCTCTTTTCAGCTTCCTATGACACGGCATTGCGGTCGGGAGAGGCATTCTATTCATACTTTTTGAAACAGGCCGTTGCAATCCCGGTTTCCCTTGCTGTCGGGTTTCTTGTCTGTCTTATCCCGTTGAGGTTTTTCAGAAAGTCATATTTTGTTCTTATTGCTGTTTATATTGCCTTGTTTGTGGCATATATTCTCGGCATTGCATTCACTCAATCATACATATTCATCTCGTCGTTCGGACTGGTTGGAACGCTTTGCATTCTCTTCCTTCTTTCCGATACGGTATCGGGAATCCTCGACATAGAAAGAAGAGGTCTCATGCTTGTACTCACTATCGTCTCGACTCTTTTTCTTCTTGTAACAGAAACACTTGTCTCTGGAACGGGATGGTACGTCGTGTCGGGGATGGTGATTATTTCAACTCTTGTATCGGAGCGGGTAAAGAGGAGTTATATAGTTTATTTCATAGTTGCCCTGTCTCTTGGACTTATTTTTCTTACCCTGGCTGGTTCCCGGCTTTTTGAGTCATTCTCGCATGGGATTCTTCCAATTGATGACGAGACATATTACTCATCTGAGCTATATTCAGCTGCAAATGCCATAAATGAAGGAGGAATTAAGGGGGTAGGGATTGGTAACGGACTATACAAGCTCGGCCTTCTTGAAGGAGTTGAAGGAGAATTCATCTATGCGTCGCTCAGTGAGGAGACAGGAATCTTCGGCTCGGTGATTATTCTCTTCTCTTCTTTGATGATTCTGATCATAGGCTGGAGAAGCTGCAACAGGGCATACAGAAGTAATGAGTTTTATATTGCATCATTTACCCTTTCGGCAGCGTCTATGCTGGTGTTCTCATTCCTGACAAATATGCTCTTTGTGTCCGGACTCTTTCCGTTTGGAGGGGTACCTCTTCTTCTCTTCAGCTATAACCCTTTCAATGAGACACTTCTCATGATAGTGCTCATGCTTCTCTATAAGTTCATCTTCCTTATCGGGAGGCAGAAAAACTGATGACGGAGAAAAGAAGAATATTTCTTGTTGCTTTTGCATTGATTGCCCTTGCATCTATCGTTCTGTCACACTCATTGGTTGGTAGATTTACAATCACGGCTTATAAAGTGGACGGGATCACCCAAACATACAGCGTTGAGAGAAACCTTCTTTCCTCTCTTGGTCGTAGTAGGTTCTCTTTCTCGAAAAGAAAGCTCAGGGAGAGCCTATTGAACCTTCCTTACATTGAAGAGGCTGTTGTAAAGGTGAGGGGAAACAGCATCATCATAAACGGAATTGAAAAGAAAGAGGGACTTATTATCACGGATGGTGAGAATTGGTATTTCTACTCTGACACATTCTACCCGATTGAAGGTAAGGACGTTCAGGACTTGAGAAAAAATTACCTTGTACTTCTCTTCGAACAAGAGTTTCTCTCGCGTGCACTTTTATCAACATTTGGAAATGAAGAATTAAAGATGATTGATACTTTAAAGGGGTTAAAAGAGTCTTCTTGCTTGATAACAAAGGCAGAATATGACAATAATAATTCAAGTGTGTTTTCCGGTTCATTGCTCCTGAGATTAGATACTGTCGGGGCCACCCTTCTTCTTTGTGACATAAGGGAGATAGAAAGGCTTGAGGAGACTCTTGGGATAATAGAAGAGGAATACATGAATTCAAAGGACAGAGTATCGCGTGAGGAGACAAAGTATGTTCTTCAGAACGGATCTCTTGTCAGGATGAGGTGACAGGGTGGCTGCAGATAAGACAATAGTTGGTTTGGATATCGGTACAAGCTCCACACGTGTTGCTGTCGGTTCGGTCGGCAGAGACGGCCAGCTCGTTATCGAAAGTGTAACAGAGCGTACTAGTGAAGGTGTAAGAAACGGTTCGATTGTAAATATCGAACAGACAATGAAGATATTGGGACAGGTTGTCTCTGATGCCGAAGTCCAGGCAGGCTGTGAGATCAGCTCCGTCATAATCGGCATGGGCGGAGACCAGATAAGGGGTATAAAGTCAAACGGGGTTGTCGGCATAAACTCGAAGGACCAGGAGATTACAAAGGATGACATCAGACGTTCCATCGATGTGGCAAGGAATATACAGCTACCGCAGAACATGGAGATCCTCCATTCCCTTGTCCAGGATTTCTATGTTGATTCCCGTAGTGGCATAAAGGATCCTGTCGACATGCTCGGGCATAGACTTGACACAAGAATCCTTCTTGTGCTCGGCTCGTCCCCGATAATCCAGAACCAGAAGAAGTGTGTCCAGAAATCCGGACTTAATGTGCAAAAGGTTGTCTTTCAGACTCTTGCCGATGCGGAGGTTGTTCTCTCTCCTGAGGAGAAGGACATGGGTGCCATTGTGATTGATATCGGTGCGGGAAGCACCAACTATATAGCATATTCCGGTGGCTCCCCGATTCATGTCGGCGGGATAAACAGGGGCAGTGACCTTATCACAAGTGATATCTCATACCTCTTCCAGCTTCCGAAGGCAGCAAGTGAATCCCTCAAGATTACCGATGGTTCATGTTACAGTCCCGGAGTCGGAGAGAATGAGATGATTATCACCCCGTCTCTTGGTGGAAAGCCGTCAATCAGAATGCCGAAGAAGGAATTTGCAAAGGTAATCGAGGCAAGAATGGCCGAAATCTTATTGATGATTCAAGATGATTTCCAGAAGAACAATGTTCAGGGTACATATGGTGCCGGTGTTATTCTGGTTGGCGGAGGGGCATTGATGAGCGGGGTAACGGAACTTGCTGCCGAGATTTTCCGACTTCCCGTGAGAATAGGTTTCCCTGAGGCAATAAGCGGACTGGACAGGGCGTACATAGATCCCAAGTATGCGACAGTTTTGGGACTCTTCAAGAGTGAGGCCAGAAGGATGAGGGACAGCTCCGACACCTCCTCGATGAAGGAGAAGAAGAGCTTTAGTAAGAGGCTCCGTGGATTATTCAGTAAATTATTTTGAGGTAAAGTAGTATGAGCTTTAACTTATTTGATATTGAAGACACAACAAGTGGCGAACAGACTACTCCTACAATCATCAAGGTGATAGGAGTCGGAGGTGGTGGTGGCAATGCCGTCAACAGAATGATTGCAAACGGACTTAAAAAGGTCGGTTTTATTGCACTCAACACAGATGTGCAGGCTCTCCAGCGCTCCAATGCGCAGACGAGAATAGCTATCGGAAAGGAGCTGACGGGAGGTCTCGGTGCCGGCGGACAGCCTGAAATAGGTGAGAAGGCTGCTCTTGAAAGCAAGGAAGAGATCAAGAAGGAAATCGAGGATGCCGACATGGTCTTCATTACTGCCGGTATGGGCGGTGGTACGGGAACCGGAGCCGCTGCAGTTGTTGCGGAGATAGCCAAGGGATGTAATGCCTTGACAGTTGCTGTCGTCACAACACCGTTCAGCTTTGAGGGGAAGAAGAAGCTTCAACTTGCCGAGCAAGGAATTGAGAAGCTTCGTAAAAGTGTCGATACGCTCATCATAATCCCTAACCAGCACCTTTTGAATGTTGTCGAGCAGAACACACCAATCAAGAAGGCATTCCTTCTTGCAGACTCTGCTCTTCTCCAGGCGGTTCAGGGAATAAGTGACCTTATTACGGAGCCGGGTGAAATCAACATCGACTTTGCAGACGTCAAGACTGTTATGAAGGGCAAGGGGGATGCACTCATCGGACTTGGATTCGGGGAGGGAACCGACAGAGCAATTGAGGCTGCCAAGCAGTCAATCAATAATCCTCTTCTTGAGAATGCAAGCATTGAGGGTGCCAAGGCAGTTCTTGTCAACATTGCCGGAGGTGACAACCTTACACTCCAGGAGTACCAGGATGTTGTTGAACTCATCACAAAGAATGTTGATGAGGAGGCTCTTATCACGGCAGGCCAGTCCTACAACCCTTCCCTTGGTGAGAGAATCAGGGTTACTGTCGTTGCAACAGGATTTGAGAGAAGGGCGGTGTCAACCGGTGCCAATTCCGCTGAAATCTTCGGTGCCAAGGCCAGGACAGACAGCCAGCCTGTACAGGATGAGCCGAAGAAGGAAAGTGAAAACAGAAGTGCTTCCCAGGCTCCTTCAGCAGGTGTCATCAACATCAATAGATGGACGGACCTCAAGAACCAGCTGTCTTCCAGGCAAAGCGGAAACAACGATTATACTACACCCTCAATATTGAGAATGAGGAATGATGACGACGAGTGACATCAGTTCCGTACAGGCTGAAAAGGATCTTTTGAATCTCTTTTCAGACAGTATTGTCTATTCATTCCGTCTCAGCGAGAAGACGAGAGAGGTTTACACACATGAGGCCTCTCTCTTTCTTTTGTTCCTCCGTGAGGAGGGGGTGCAGGTTGAGAATTGCACTCCAGCCATTATTGAAAAGTACGTCGCGAAGAGGGAGGATGAGGAGAGCGTGACGGGAAGGACAGTTTCGAAGATACTCTCTTCCCTACGTACCTTCTACAGGTTTCTGATTCTCGAGCATATAACAAAAACCAACCCCGCAAAGCAGGTTCAGAAGCCGAAGGACGGCGTGCATTTACCACGAACAATAAGCGAGAGTGAAATAGATGAGATAATGGCATCCTTTGAGGAGGATGAACTCGGAGAGAGGGACTATGCACTCTTCGAGCTTATCTACTCATCAGGAATGAGAATAAGCGAGGCCGTTTCGCTTGATGTCTCATCATACAGAAAAGAGGAGAAATCCATCTCCGTAATAGGAAAGAGAAACAAGGAACGCATAGTTTTTCTTGGTGACATTGCCGTGAATGCCCTCGATATGTATCTTGAGAATGTGAGGCCGAAACTCCTTGGAAAGAACACCAAGGAGAAGGCGCTCTTTCTCAATAGACGTGGAGGAAGACTTACCAGGCAGGCTGCACACCTCAGATTTCACTCGGTAGTCGATGCACTCGGGCTTGATGCTACAATCCACACATTGAGGCATTCCTTCGCCTCTCACATGCTCAAGAACGGAGCCGATATACGCTCTGTGCAGGAGATGCTCGGCCACAGTGACATAAAGACAACACAGATTTATACCAATCTCGACACTTCAACGTTGTTGGAAAATTACGATAAATTCTCACCGCTTGACGATTTTTTTGACAAAAAGTCCCACTAAACCTGTTATAAATAGTGTGAGAGAAATTTTCAGATCTGATTTCAATGGTATAACGCTTAATTACATAGGTTCCCTTCCAAGTGGTAAGACTGTCTTCTTTTACTATGGTAAGTGTGAAGATGGCCGGGTTCTGGAGAGTGTTTACATAAGTGCACTTGAGGCAATAGAGAACGGCTACAACGTCCTCTACATGCCGGAGCTCTATCTTTCGCGGGCTGTTGAGAAAGCTTTTATCGACATCCCGCACGGCTCTATGTTCTCCTTCGTCCCGAGGGGATTGGAGAATGTGAGAAGATCAACGCTCAGTCGGGCTCTTGTTACAGACGGGGGAACTATCAGCATAGTCGAGGATGATGCGACCTTTTCCTATGAGGCACTTGACGGAGCAAGGTACATTGCCTCCTCATTTGCTGACGGGATTGTACTTTGCTCTCATTCTGGGAGAAATCTTCCTTCCTTTCTTACAGGTGCACTTGATGAAGGTAAAAGCGTTTGCGTGTTGCGCTCGGCACTTACGTCTCCAGCCCTCAGGGAACTTGTTCGTGACGGGGCGGAGGTAGTTGACTCTTTTTCATCATTCCTTGTCTCGCCACGGACGGTTGTTTACCCCAGTGAGGGGGGAAAGTATGGAATAGAAAGGCACCGATTCAATATAATGAGGCTGTAGAGAAATGGAAAACAGAGAATACATTGACCTTTTTCTGACTTACATAGCCAAGGTGAGAAGACTCAGCAGCAATACAGTCACATCCTACAGGACGGACCTGGAGGAACTTGAGGCGTTTGCACTTTCACGCTCAATACCATTTTCCGACTTTTCGTCGGATGACAGCCGGGAATATGTAAGAGAGATGAGAAAGAAGTACAGAGAGAAGAGCATATTGCGTAAGCTGACATCATCACGTACCTTCTTCCAATACCTTTTAAAGGACGGTTATGTCTTTCAGAACCCGTTTGACGGCATATCACTCAGGCGCAGTGAGTCGAGGCTGCCATCCGTTCTTACAGAGGATGAAGTCAGAGAGCTTTTGAGCCTGGAGAGAAAAACATTCCTCGACGAGCGCGACCACTTCCTCTTTCTCTTTCTCTACGGGACCGGGGCCAGAATCAGTGAGGCACTCAGTGTGAATGTTGATGATATAGAGTGGAACGAGAGACGGATAAAGATAACCGGAAAGGGGAACAAGGAGAGGTATCTTTTCCTTTCCAGAGGACTAGTAGAGGAGTTCAGGGATGTGTACCTTCCTAAAAGAAAAGCTTACCTTATTGAGAAGAAAAATCCCCTTGAAAAGGCTCTCTTCATAGGGGAGCATGGTTTCCGTTTGCCGAATTCGTCTGCTCATATTATTTTTGATGTATACAGGGAAAAACTCTCCTGGCAGAAGGAATTCACGCCACATACCCTGCGTCACAGCTTTGCAACACATTATCTGGACCGCGGAGCAGACATAAGGTTCGTGCAGGAACTCCTGGGACATGAGAGTATTTCGACAACGCAAATCTATACGCATGTGTCTAAGGCAAGACTGAGAAATGTATATAATCAGTCACATCCACATGCAAAGGAAACATATGATGAAACTGATGGGAACAACGATAGTAGCTGTAAAGAAAGGCGGTAAGGTTGCCATTGCAGGTGACGGACAGGTCACCCAGGGTGAGTCGGTAGTCCTTAAGGGTAATGCCCGTAAGGTCAGGAGAATCTACAATGACAGGATAGCAATCGGTTTTGCCGGTACAACAGCCGATGCATTCACACTCTATGAACTCCTTGAGAAAAAACTCAATGAGTACAACGGTGACCTTGTAAGGGCATCCGTAGAATTGGCGAAAGCCTGGAGGACTGACAAACAGCTGAGAAACCTGGAGGCTATGCTGCTTGCTACTGATGGTGATACAATGTTGATGATAGACGGGGTAGGTGATGTCATCGAGCCTGAGACGGATGTGCTTGCAATAGGAAGCGGCGGTAATTATGCGCGCTCCGCAGCACTTGCCTACCTGGACAGTGGAGCTGACCTCTCTGCTGAGGATATTGCCAGGAAAGCAATCAACATTGCAGGTGACATCTGTATATTCACCAACCACAACATCATTGTGGAAGTCTGCGAAAAGAAAGGAAAATAATCATGGAAGCATTGGAATACAAGAATCTCGACAATATGACACCGAAGGAGATAGTCCGGGCCCTCGACAAGTATGTAATCGGACAGGATGAGGCTAAGAGAACAATTGCCGTTGCCATCCGTAACAGGGTAAGACGAAAGAGACTTGCGCCGGAGCTCAGAGATGAGGTGTCACCGAAAAACATCCTCATGATAGGTCCCACCGGAGTCGGTAAGACGGAAATCGCTCGCAGGATCGCAAAGCTTGCAAATGCACCTTTCATCAAGGTTGAAGCCACAAAGTATTCTGAAATTGGTTATGTAGGCAGAGACTGTGAGTCGATGGTGAAGGATCTTATGGGAGCCGCAGTGTCGATGGTGAGGGAAGAGATGGCGAAGAGCCGGGAGAGTGAAGTGGAAGTCAATGTCGAGAACAGGCTTCTTGACCTCCTGCTTCCGTCTGTCAAGGCAAATGAAAATGATGAGAAGGCCGTGGAGGCCAGGGAAAAGATCAAGGGAATGCTCAGAAGCGGACTTCTTGAGGACAGGGAAGTTCAAATGGTGGTTCCCGTAAGGACCAACATCAATATAATGGGCGGAGGCTCGATGGAAGATATCCAGAATGCAATGAGCTCTCTATCGTCGCTCTTTGACGGAAGTGCAAACCGAACCCGCAAGATTACGGTCAAGAGGGCAAGGGAAGTGATCCGTGAAGAGGAGATGGACAAGATTGTCGACACGGACAAGGCCATTGATGAAGCCAGGGAGAGAACACAGGAGATGGGAATCATATTCATCGATGAGATAGATAAGATTGCCTCCCGTGGTACTAACAACAATACCGATGTGTCCCGTGAAGGTGTCCAGAGAGATATCCTTCCTATAGTTGAGGGAACCAAGGTCGGGACAAAGTGGGGTGTCATCGATACAACCAACATCCTCTTCATTGCAGCTGGTGCATTCTCACTCTCGAAGCCGAGTGATCTTATCCCGGAGCTGCAGGGAAGGTTCCCCCTCCATGTGGAGCTCAAGGACCTTTCAAGTGAAGACTTCTACAAGATTCTCACCGAGCCCAGGAACGCAATGACAAAACAATACAGTGCACTACTTGGAACAGAGAATGTGAAAATAGAATTCGAGGATGCTGCTCTCAGAAAGATTGCCGACATAGCACACTCTGTGAATATGACAAACGACAACATAGGGGCGAGAAGACTCCATACTGTCATGGAAAAGCTTCTTGAAGAACTCAGTTTCTCGGCTGACGAACTCAGTGGACAGACTATCACAATCACCCCTGACTATGTTGATGAAAGACTGGGAGACATAGTGAAGAATCAGGATCTTTCGAGGTATATTCTCTAGGGAGGAACTGTGAAATACATCTCAATAGTTGCAGACACCTATGAAGATGCCGTAAAGGAAGCCAGAAGTAAATACGGAGACCAGATAAGAGTCCACTCGAGACGTGATTACACCGTCCCGGGAGGACTTTTTACACGTAAGCAGAAGAAATGTGAAATCACATGCTACATCTCATCGAATGCTGTCAAGGCCGATACGAGTGAGGATATGAGTGAGTTTGAGAAGGAGGCAAAGACTCCGAATCCCATGGGACTCAGCAATGCCGAACGTCTCAACACCGAAATTCACAGAGGAACCGGCAAAGGGTTCAGCGAGGCTGAAAAGCTCCTCACGCTCAATTATATATACGGGCCGCTACGGGAGCACCTACTCGATAATCTTTCGTGCACAACCGAGGATTGTGCGAGAGTGCTCTCCGAGAAGATTCTCTCCTGTGTGAACATGGATTATGAGGCCCAGCTCCATCCTTCACGTGTAGTTGTTTTCCTTGGTCCCACGGGAGGCGGAAAGACCACGACACTTGCAAAGGTTGCATACATGTACAAGCAAAGTGGGAAGAAGGTGGGACTTATTACGCTTGATTCATACCGTGTCGGTGCATTTGAGCAGATTAAGGCTTTTGCGGATGCTCTTGACATGCCTCTCCAGCTTGTTGACAAGGAGGGACAGCTGGTTTCTGCCCTTGAAAGCTATTCGTACTATGACCTTATACTTGTTGACACGATGGGGCTCTCGAGCAAGGACCTCGAACTTAATCTCAAGCTCAAGTCAATGGCCAACATACTTACAAGGATGAACACTTCCTTCTCTCTTATTCTTTCTGCAAGCATGAAGGAGGAGGATATGATGAAACACTATTCGCGCTATAAGGATGACTACAACGTGAATTCGATCATCATTACGAAGCTTGACGAGTCAAGAACCATCGGAAATGCACTCTCTTTCTCATACAGGGTTAATCTTCCGATCCTGTTTTTCACGGACGGGCAGAAGGTTCCAGAGGACCTTGTAAAGGCATCGACGGATGTTGTTGTGAGAAACCTTATCGGATTCGGACTGGACAGAAGGGCCTTCCGCGGTCAGCTATAGCCTGTAGTTTTCAATAAGTGCTCTCTCGATTAACGGGAGAGTATTTTCTTTGTCACATGAGAGATATATAAAGTATTTCGAGAGCGGTGTACATTCCTCTGTGCTAATTGGTCTCTCCCGGAGAAAGAGTGATGTTTCACTTTCTGTCGAGTGAGAGTAGCATATGGCAGAAAGTTCTTTCTCTGTCACGGTGCCGTAGTAAGCAAGAATCTCCCCCTTATTATTCAGGATGGCGGCATTACCTGTATAACTGTTTTCTTCCAGGACAGAGAAGAGTATGTTCTCAATATTGATATCGAGAGTCAAAACAATGTCCTCTCCCTTTGTCTTCTCCTTTCCCGGGGAGGGGAGTGCAGAGAGATAGCTGTTACAGTATCCCTCTATTCCTCCGTTTGCAGAGTATGAATTGAAAGATATGCCGAGAAGTGAATCCATTGAGGAGTATGGATAGGTGCGGTAGTAGGATGTGTCAATGGAGAGTGATGATGAGAGGTTATGATCGGCAATTTGATTTTCTATTTTCTCAAGAGGTGTCATGTTGTCTTTGCCAAGCGGAATGAATGCTGTCCCTTCTTCGATCAAAGTGCTGAGAACGACGGGGGTAAAGTCAGTATACTCCGAGATCAGGGATGCGCACTCCTGGGGCTTTGAATTATTGAGGATTCTGAAGCCCTTACCTGAGGAGTCAAAGGCGAGGATTACGCCATGCCTGTCAAAAATTGTTCCCCTGATGTTTTTTTCTGAAATAACAGGATCGGAGTAGATATAGGCCTCATTTTTACATCCCCGGATGTTAAAAAAGAAGAGCAACAGCACCAGAATGAAGAATAGTATGAAAAGAATCAGGGAGCTTCCCTTGTTGCCTTTGTCCCGCATATTGATATAATAGTTTTCCAGTAGAGGTTTTGTCGAGATATGAGTAGACCCGATTATGATGACATGATAACAGATAATAACAACAGGGGTAAAAAGGCTACCCGCTCTACTGTCCTTGCCGTCCTCTTTGTCATCCTTGTGGTATTGATTGTTCTTGTCATTTATCTTATTGCCAATCCTGGCAAGAAACTTGATATTGCAGAAAAGAAAGAGGAAGTGAGCGTGAATGAGGAGAAGCCGTCCCTGTTCGGTTTCAATACATCTTCTTCTGACTCAGTCACCGTTGATGATGGAGCTGCAATTAAAACGGAGCCTCAACTCATAATTGCAGAGCCACTAGCGGCAATTGAGGAATCACCTTCGGAAGAAGGAGAGATGCCTCTTCTAATAATAGGAGAGAGTAATTCCTTCGATGGGCGAGAAAAGGAAGCTGAAGTTCCGTCTCAAGAGACGGAGAGTATAGAGAAGGTGGAAACAGCTTACACGGCTGAGAGAGAGGATCCTTCTGCTCCCGAGGAAATTGCAAATGTGATGGCAGTGGATACTCCCGTTATTGAAGAGACAGTTGAAGCTGAAACAATACTCACACCATCTCATGAAGAAAGCACATATGAGGATAAAGAAAGTATTATTGAGAACGTTGAAGAAATAGAAAAAGAAGAGCCACTTTCATCTGTATCGAGCTTGGATGTTGTAGAATCTTCTTCCTCAGTTCTTGACGGCGATAATCTTGTGATAACCGGTCAGAACGGGAGTGCTGTTCACTCTCTATTCTCCGGGACTGTGGTTGCCGCAGGGAAGGAAAACGGTATGAAATATATCGTTGTTGAGGACAGTGACGGAAACTTAGTCCGCTACTCCGGCTTTGAAAGGGTTACAGTAAAATTGAAAGAGAGGGTGAAGAAAGGTGAAGTGTTAGGCTCAATCGGCTCCTCATCTTTTTCAAGGATTATACTCACTTACACTTCGGGGGAGACAGATTGAAAAAGAGATTTCTTCTTGTCTTTTTAGTGATGATTACCCTCATTCCTCTTCTTGCCGGTGAGACGGAGAGAGATGAGTTTGATGTGAGCCTGGACTTTGGAGTTAAGGGAAAGTTCATCTACTATAGATCTGAGACGGGACTCTTTCCATCTCTTGAGTGTTCGCTTACATATACTCTCTATGATATTCTCTATATTGAAGGAAGTGCCGTGGGACTGTTATACAAAAGCGGTGACAGAGTTTATATTACAGCTAGTCTGGGTGCGGATCTTGGCCTGAAGGCTGACCTGGGGTATTTGTATCTCTTCGGATACGGCGGGATGAGATTCGTCTTTGCCGAGAGTGGATCGGGCTTCACATATGGTCCCCTTATGACACTCGGGTGTGGAGTAGGAAAGGACCTCGCCCACAATGTAACACTCAAGGCCCGATATGAGAGACTCGGGAAGACAAACTTCTATAATTTATCCGCAGGATTGAAATTTTAGGTTTGTTCAAACTTCCTTTAATCATTATATTTTAGTCATGGACACATTAAAATTTGCAGTATTGATCGATGCGGAGAATGTTTCGTACCGTTTTGTTGATATAATTATGGATGAGCTTGCCAAGGAGGGGACAATCACCTACAGACGCATCTACGGAGATTTCTCATCGTCTTCCACAAAAGGATGGAAGGAGAATCTCATAGAGTATTCGATTATCCCGATTCAGTCTTTTCCGTATACAAGTGGGAAAAACTCTACAGATACTACCATGGTCATCGATGCGATGGATATACTCTATACAGGTAAGGTTGACGGCTTCTGCCTTGTCTCCTCCGATTGTGATTTCACACGTCTGGCATCCCGCTTGAAAGAAGCCGGAATGAAGGTTATCGGAATGGGGGAGCAGAAGACCCCGTCAGCTTTTGTTGCTGCATGCTCGGAGTTCAAGTACCTTGACCTTCTTCTCTCTGAAAGTCAGAAGGATGAGAAACCTATAAAGGCTGACACTAAGGAAAAGAAGAGCGGGAGGATTGTAAGCGAGAGGAAAATCGCAAAGTTCATCAAAGGCCTTGTCGACGAGACTGAGAGTGACTCGATAAGTGTTGCATCCATCGGAGTGGCATTGAAGAACAAATACACAGACTTTGACTGTCGTAACTACGGCTACAGGAAGCTGTCATTATTCTTAGAGCATCTTGGATACGAGACAAAGAACAATAAGCTTTATATCGATTAGAAAAGAGGGTGGTTTTTAGGCCACCCTCAATTCTTAGAATTTCTTGCCACAGCAATTTTTGTACTTTTTGCCGCTCCCGCATGGACACGGGTCATTGCGTCCGACCTTTGGGGTACCGCGCCTGATTGTTGTGTTTGAAGCCTCAGCCTGGGATGCAACTGCTGTTTGCTTCGGGGAAGATGCTATTGCTCCCATCTCCCTGTGGACAGTCTGGATGTTGCGCTGTCTATCGTCTCTCCTTGGACCGTTAATCTGTATGTTTACAAGAACAGCTGCTTTGCACACTGCCTCGGTGATGCTCTCAAGCATTTCATCAAAGGCATCGGATGCTGTGCTCTTGTATTCGACAAGCGGATTCTTCTGAGCATATGACATGAGGGATGCGGCATCTCTGAGCTCATCAAGTGCATCAAGGTGGTCAATCCATCTTCTGTCGATGTTCTTAAGGTACATATACCTGAGGTACTCGTTGAAAAGCTCCTCACCGCCTATGTTCTTCTTGCTCTCGATTAGGTATGTAATCTTATTTTTGAATGTCTCCCTGTCCTTTATGTCATCCGGGTTGAAGGAGACGCTGTATACACGCTGAAGCCCTTCGAGAAGCTTATTCTCATCCTTCCCGGCTTCATCGTAGATAGAATCAATGAGGGCACAGTTGTTTTCCTCGACTCTCTTTGTGAGATCTTTAGACACAAGGATCTCATCTCTCTGGGCGTAGATGAAGTTCCTCTGTTCGTTAAGGACGTCATCATATTCGAGGAGTCTCTTTCTTATAGCGAAGTTCCTCTCCTCAACCCGCTTCTGTGCATTCTCGATGACAGAATCAAGCATTTTGTGGTGGATTGCTTCCCCTGTGTTGAGCCCCAGTCTTCCAAGCATCTCCCTCACTCCGTCCTTGGCAAAGAGCCTCATGAGGGGGTCATCGAGGGATATGTAGAATTGAGATACCCCCGGGTCTCCCTGACGTCCGGCTCTTCCTCTAAGCTGGTTGTCTATACGTCTTGATTCATGGCGTTCGGATCCGATTATGTACAACCCTCCGAGAGCCTTGACTTCTTCATAGGCTTTCTTATATTCGCCCATGATTTCCTCTTTGGCTTTTTTAAGCTCTTCCAGTGTGGCATCTGTCCCGACCTTCTTCATTGCAAGATGCTCAGGAGAGCCTCCGAGCTTTATGTCTGTACCACGCCCTGCCATATTGGTTGCAATTGTCACAGCGCCCTTTGTTCCTGCCTCACCGATTATGTATGCTTCCCTGGCATGGTTCTTGGCATTGAGGACCTCATGCTTTATTCCCTCTCTCATGAGGAGTGAGGAGAGTTTTTCGCTTTTCTCGATTGAGGTTGTCCCGATAAGGATGGGCTGGCCGGTTGCATGTACACGTTTTACTTCCTCGACAATTGCCTTGTATTTGAACTCTTCGCTGTAGAAGGTGAGGTCTGACTTGTCTACTCTCTGTACGGGAAGGTGGGTCGGGATGACCACAACATCTGTGTTGTAAATCTCCTTGAATTCAACTGCCTCGGTATCTGCTGTACCGGTCATACCGGAAATCTTGTCATACATCCTGAAGAAATTCTGGAATGTGATGGTTGCGAATGTCTTGCTCTGTGCAAGAACCTTTACATTCTCCTTAGCTTCAATTGCCTGATGTAACCCCCCTGAGTAACGTCTTCCGGGAAGGACACGTCCTGTGAACTCGTCGACAATCTGTACTTCTCCGTCCTTGACAAGGTAGTCGACATCCCTTGTATAGAGATGCTCTGCCCTCAGGGCCTGTGTAACATAATGGACCATCTCGAAGTTGTTTCCTTCATAGAGGGAATATATTGTGTTGCCGTTCTCATCCTTACTCGGCTCGAGGATTCCTGTCTTCTTGAGGAGTTCCTCCATTTTTGTCATGCCCTGTTTTGTGATTGTGACCTTCTTGTCCTTCTCATCTATTTTGTAGTCGCCTTTCTCATCGAATGATGCATAAAGCTCCCTGTCCATCTTCTCAATCTGGCTTAATTCATAGTAGTCACCTGTCTCCGGATCTTTCTCGCATTCCTTGAAGTAGGGGACAATCGACCTGGCTGCCCTTACCTTGGGGCTGTCATCCTCATCCTGGCCGGAAATGATCAAAGGTGTACGTGCCTCATCGATGAGAATGGAGTCTATCTCGTCGATTATACAATAGTGATGCCTCGGCTGAATCTTATGTGCCATACTTTGCTTCATATTGTCCCTGAGATAATCGAAGCCGAATTCGTTGTTGGTCCCGTATGTGATATCACATGAGTAGGCTGTGCGTTTGGCATTCTCATCCTGGCCGGGTATTACAACACCAACGGTGAGGCCGAGGAACTTATATATCGAGCCCATCCACCCGGCGTCACGCTGGGCAAGGTAGTCGTTGACTGTGACTATATGGACTCCTTTTCCCGAGAGGGCATTAAGGTAGGCAGCCGGGACTGATGTGAGGGTCTTTCCCTCTCCCGTCTTCATTTCGAGGATTGAACCCTGATGGAGGACAAGCGCACCCATGATCTGTTCGTCATAATGCTTTTCCCCGATACATCTCCAGCTTGCTTCTCTGGCAAGTGCAAATGCCTTCGGAAGTATTTCGTCGAGGCTTTTTCCTTCATTTACCTCTTTTTTCCATTCCTCTGTCAGACGGGGGAAATCTTCGTCTTTTAATCCCTCTGCCCAGGCATATTCGCCCTTAACTGACTCAAGTAGCGGCTTGAGTCTCTTTATATCTTTTTCCTGTTTGGTTCCACCGAATAACTTGGTTAAAAAATTTGACATAAGAGAATAATACTAAAAAAAGGAAAAATCGGATAGAAGATATCAGGTGTTCCTTTGTAACATTATGAAACAGCCGGTCAGATATTTGATTTTTTAAGGTGTATTCCGGACTTGTGTCTAATTTGTAGAAAAGAAACCTGCTGTTGTGTTAAAATGACACTATGGACTGGACGTTTTCTATTGGCTCATTGTCATTCGGCATTTTCGACATCATCCTGGTGTCAATATCTCTCATAAGTGCCATATGCGGCTTTGCAAAGGGATTCTCGCGCTTTGCTTTCAAACTTATCGGGTATGTCTTGACCTTCCCGCTTGCCCTGATCTTTGTCTCGCCACTTAAGGAATTCCTTTCTTCTAAAGTAGATATACCTGTCTTCTGGCTTTCCCTCGGCTCCTACGTCATACTCTGCCTTGTAATCTTCTCCCTTTTTAAGCTGTTGGGAAATCTTCTGGGAACTTCACTTGAAACCATGTCTCTCGGCTGGATAGATTCATTTCTCGGCTTTGCTGTTGCCCTTGTTGCAGCAGCATTCGTAGTCTTTGTCCTTCTTGAGCTTGTGTCGCTGCAGACAGTCTTTGACCTGAGGCCTCTCAAGGAGAACAGTTTCTTTTACAGGAACCTGTTCCTCAGGATCTTCCCGACTGTCAAAAGTACATTTGAAGGAGCAATAAGTGGCCTTTGAGAATCTTGAAAGAACACAATTTATGATAGCTGAGGAGCTGAGGCGCAACATAAAGGGGAATATGCTTCCCCAGTCTCTCCTGTTCTCCGGCCCACGGGGATCGAGCAGGCTTACCGCTGCACTTGATCTGGCATTTTATCTTACGGGAGACAGACGGGATGTTCTCAGAAGCGACAGCGTTGTTTACTTCCCTTACAGGGAACTCCTTCCACGTGTTAAGGCTGCAATCGAACTATTCAAGAGGCAGCGTAATGAAAGAAGCAGGTTGTTTCTCATTGAAACGCTGAGACTTGTAAATATGCAATACAACGGCGAACTCTATTCCGGGGCACCTGGGCAGAGCTATGAGAAGCTTTTTCAGCTTGCACAGAATGTTGATGTCTTCCTGACAGGGCTTGAGGATGCAAAGGAAATAACAGAGAAAGATATAAAGGAACTTGAGAGTCTGAAGATAGCATCGAACCCGAAGTATATCTATTACGGGAAGAATGCACCATCTCCCGTGTCAATTGAACAGCTCAGGGGAGTTAAGGAATGGATGCAGTCAAGCTCACGTGACAAGGTTGTTATCATCGAAGATATCGAGAGTGCAACAGACGGGGCGAAGAACTCAATACTAAAGATGCTTGAGGAGCCTGAGGAGCATCTCACCATTATTCTTGTCTCTTCCCAGAGCCAGAGGATTATGGAGACCATTCTCTCGAGAGTAAGGAAATTCAATTTCCCTGCATTGAGCAAGGAGAGTGTGTCTTCACTCATAAGAGACAGGTTTAATGAAACCTCAGCTTATTATTCATTTGATACATTCTTCTTCTCCCTGGCTAATGACAGTGAAAGTGTCAGAGCTGTTGAGAATGCTGTGGAATATTCTGTCTCTCTTCTTGTTAGCGGAGCTTCTTTCACTCTTGAGAAGGAGGATGAGCTTAATGTTTTACTTGAAAAACTATCTGCCTACACTTATTTTAGGGAGCGTCTTGTAGAGGAAGTGGAGAGACTTTTCCTGGAGGGAAAGATTCCTCCCTGCAGGGCACGGGTGCTTCTGGACATCATGTCCCGCTGGAGGGAGAGCGTAGAGACATACAACATGAATGACAAATCAGGGTTAGACTATATGATACGGGAGGCTAAGAGTGTCAAACAGATTACTTAAAAAGGTTGTTTGTGATCTTTCATCGTGTCCCCAGGACGAACTTGAGAAACTTGTAAATAAAGCCATTGAGGAAGAGGATATACTCTATTCTCTATTCGATAACCTCGAGGATGGCCATCTTATCGTCAACGAGAAGCTTGTCGTCGTCTTTGCCAACCAGAAGGCGAGAAGCAGTATTCCATATAGAAGAAATGCCAGATCCGTCGAAGGGCTCCATATTGGGGAGTGTATCACCGACAGGGATATGAATGCATATGTCTCAGCCGTTTTGAGGGGAGAGACAAGAGGAGAGGAGAAGGATTTTTCATTCCAGAGCGGCAATGAGGTCAAGGTTTACCGCGTTTCCTTCAAAACCATAGACACTGAGAAGAGGCGCTTTGTTGATGTCGCCGTAAGGGAGATTACCGATTCAATAAGGAAGGAGACGAGGCTCAGACGCTCCGAGAGTCTTGCAAGCATGACTACAATGGCTGCTGGAGTTGCGCATGAGATCAAGAATCCACTTGCCGCCATGCAAATTCATACCCAGCTGTTGAGAAAATCATTCCAGAAGTTCGGTTCTCTTACACTTGAGGATGCGGAGAAGTATCTTGCGGTAATAGAAGAGGAGATAGAACACCTCAACAAGATTGCAGTCGATTTCCTCTTTGCAGTGAAACCGATGGAGGTTGAACTCAAGAAAGACAATATAAATGATGTTGTGAGTGAGATTCTCTCATTCCTTGAGCCTGAAGCAGAGGAGAAGAATATTGAGGTAACTCAGGAGCTCTCGCAATTCATTCCGAACATAGAGATTGATACGAGGCTTGTGAAACAGGCCCTTCTGAATCTCATCCAGAATGCCTTTGCAGCAATGGAGGGAGGAGGGAAGCTTTTTGTTTCCACAAAGCTCAATGGAGACTTTATCTCTGTTAAGATCCAGGATAACGGGACCGGAATCGATGATGACAAACTTTCCAAGATCTTTGAACCTTACTATACCACCAAGGCCAACGGGACGGGACTCGGCCTTACTCTTGTCTACAAGATCATGAAAGAGCACCATGGGGACATACACGTCACAAGCACAAAGGGTGAGGGAACTACCTTTACTCTCGATTTCCCGATCCCCGTGAGTGAGAGAATGGCAATAGGCGAGGATAAGAAATGAGCACAATATTGATTGCTGATGACGAGAAATACATCCTCTCCGGTCTGAGCGAAGCCTTCTCTCTTGAGGGATATAATGTCCTCACTGCTTCTGACGGGCTTGAAGCGTGGAATATAATCAACAAGAACGATGTCGACATTGTCCTGACAGATCTCAGGATGCCGAAAATGACGGGGGAAGAACTAATCAGAAAGATTCGTGCCTCCTTCCCGAAGCTTCCCGTCATTGTGCTTACTGGTCATGGAACAATCGAGAATGCCGTCGAGATAATGAAGTACGGAACAATCGATTTCTACACTAAGCCTGTAGACATCGACAAACTTCTCCTGGTTGTGAAGAAGAGCATTACGAACTCACATCTCGAGGAGCAGAACAGAAGACTCCAGGATGAGATAGAGAGACTTAAAAAGGAGCAGAAGTATTCACGTATCATCGGACGTTCCAATAAAGTTGAGAAACTGATGGACACAATCAAACAGGTTGCACCGACACGCTCCACTGTTCTTATCGAGGGTGAGTCGGGAACCGGCAAGGAACTTGTTGCAGATGCACTTTGCTCACTTTCAAACCGTAGTGATAAACCGTTTGTCAAAGTCAATTGTGCATCCCTCTCACCGACACTCCTCGAGAGTGAACTCTTCGGTCATGAGAAGGGGGCCTTTACGGGTGCCGTCAGCCAGACGAAGGGACGCTTTGAACTTGCAAACGGAGGTACAATATTCCTCGATGAGATCGGTGAGATAGACGAGTCCACACAGATAAAGCTCCTGAGGGTTCTTGAGAACAGGGAGATTACACGAGTCGGCGGCGAGAAGACTATTCCTGTGGATGTCAGGGTGATTGCAGCTACAAACAAAAATCTCAAAGAACAGGTTGAGAAGGGACTCTTCAGACAGGATTTCTACTTTAGACTTGCTGTTGTCGAGATTGATGTGCCACCTCTCAGAGAGAGAAAGGAGGACATAGAGCTTCTCGCACTTTCTTTTGTGAAGACCTTCTCTGATGAGAACGGGAAGAATATCGATGGGATATCACTAGGGGCGAGGAAGGCACTCTTTGCCTATTCGTGGCCGGGTAACATAAGGGAACTCAAGAATGCGATGGAGGCCAGCGTTGTCATGGCAAGAGGTAAGACAATCGAAGTTGATGACCTTCCTCAGTCGATAAGGGAAAACCAGGGGAGGGCAGGCTCTTCCATAACACTTGAACTTCCACTGACGCTTGATGAGGCGGAGAAGAAAATAATCCTCGAGACCATAAGCTATTGTAACGGCAACAAGACAAAGGCAAGTGAGATACTCGATATAGGGCGCAAGACTCTTCACAGGAAACTCTCTGAATGGAAAGAAGGGGACGGTGATGACGAGTGAGGATATATTCTCCCCCTTCGGCCTGTTGAAGAAGAAGTTTCCTTCCTTCAATTACAGAGAAGGTCAGGAGGAGATGGCAAAGAAGGTTGAAAAAGCCTTCACTTCCGGTACCGGTGCAATAATCGAGGCAGGAACCGGAATCGGGAAGTCCTTTGCATATCTTGTTCCGGCATTCCTTCTCATTGCCTCCAATCCCGACATAAAGGTTGTGATTGCAACAAGCACAATCACACTCCAGAAACAGCTCTACGACAAGGATATCCCGTTCCTCCTTGATGCACTTCACATGGAGGACAGAAGTGCAATACTCTACGGACGCTCCAACTATATATGTAAGCGTAAGCTTCAGGCTGAGACCGACTCGGCATCACTTCTTACTTATGATGAGGACAATGCGCTGAGCCGTCTCATCAGATTCTGTGAGCGTACGGATACGGGGAGTCGTATAGATATACATGACAGGGATGTCGCTCTCCTGGCACAAAATCTACTCTCTGACGAAAAGGACTGCCCTGGTAAGGGATGTCCGCACTACCTTGACTGTTTTCTCTATGAGGCAAGAAGAAAGGCACAGAATGCCAGAATTACAGTCACCAATCATCATCTTGTACTTGTGGATGCCAATGTGAGATGGGAGAATGATGAGGATTTCTCAGAGCCTGTGATACTCCCCGGGTACACTCATCTTGTATTTGATGAAGCCCATCACCTGGAGGCTGAGGCGACGGATCTTTTCAGTGAAAGACTCTCTCTGGAAGCCATCGAGACAGAGCTTGATTTTCTCTCGTTCAAAAAAGGTGAGATGGGAAACAAGAGCATAATTGAATTTCTCTCACCGTATGACACTTCTTCTGACAGATTCTTCACAAAGAACTTTGATAGTGCCCAGAAGAAAATCCGTAAGGATGCCGTCTCGTTCTTTACGCTCCTCAAGGGGATAATTTCCCGTTATTCTCCTCAGCGTTCTGTTCTCCTTGATGTGGAATTTTATAGAAATGAAAGAAATAATTTCTCCCAGGAAGGGGAGGCTCTTGCAACCCAGTTGAAGAATCTCTCTTCTGATACAGAAGCATACCTTTATTCCGACATCGAGGAAATCTCAGCAATGATCGACATTGTGCACAAGACGGCAGTTAGAATATCGCTTATAGCAGATATTTTGAGATCTTTTGTGAACTTCAATTCCTTCTCTTCCACCATCTGTTACACTAATCTTCTTGATGACGGTAATTATGAGCTGGTGCTCTCTCCGCTTCTTACCGGTCCTCTTGTGAAGGAAAGACTCCTTGACAGGCTCAAGAGCTGGCTCTTCTGCTCCGCAACACTATCAATCGGGGGAAACTTTGAGTTTTTTAAATCTCGTCTGGGACTCTCCGGTGATGATACTCTTGAGGAGGGAATATTTTTCTCTCCATTCGATTATAAACGTAATCTCATGTATCTGATTCCACAGGATGGGAGGCCGTTTGTAAACGGAGACAGGGAATATGCATCATACGTTGCATATATGGTAGAGAAGGCCATTCTCTCCTCATCTGGAGGTGCACTTATCCTTTTTACTTCAATAGAGATGATGAGAAATGTATACAACACTGTCAGGGAGCATATAGGGGACAGGATGGAGCTTCTCGTGCAGGATAACAGGATAAGCCGTAATGCACTATTGAAGAAATTCAAGGAAAATGTGGACTCATCGCTCTTTGCAACTTCCTCCTTCTGGGAGGGTGTTGATGCCCCGGGAGAGACACTTAGACTTCTTGTTATTGTAAAGCTTCCATTTGATGTGCCGTCTGACCCGGTGAACAGGGCCAGAGCGGACTATGTAAACAGAACTTCTGATAAGGGTGCATTCATGACACTTACACTCCCCAATGCAATGATAAAAATGAAACAGGGAGTCGGGAGGCTTATCAGGAGTGAAAACGACAGGGGGGTTGTACTTATCCTTGACGGGAGGATAACGAGGAAGTTCTACTCGCATATTCTTTTCTCTTCTATTCCGGACGGGTACTTTCCTGAAGATACAATGCTTGAGAACATAGAGTCGAAGATAGAGTCTTTTCTCTTTTAGGAGGATGAATGGAAATCAGCCAATCATTGAACGGTTTCTACGATTTCAGGGTGAACTTTCCCTCTTTGGAGAGGTCTGTCTTCAAAAACAGGACAGAAATCGTGACTGATGGCAGGGGAACGATACTTGGTGTGACAAACCCTGAGAATCTCCTCTTTGCAAAGATTCCGTCATCTGACGGAGAGATTCAATTAATCGAAGTTGCCGAAAATGCATTCAGCAAGTGTAAAAGACTGGAGAGAATATCATTTGATGAGAACCTTGAGATAATTTCTGAGGGTGCATTCAGGGGATGCACGGCACTCACGGATATTTCTCTCCCTCATTCCCTCTATGAGATAGGAGCCGGTGCATTTGAAAAATCAGGCCTTGAATCATTTGTCTTTCCTCCCTCCGTTATGGAGGTTCCCTCCAGGTGTTTTATGGACTCAAGAAATCTCACCTCTGTGACGCTTGGTGAGAACATAAAGAGGCTCGGAGCCCTCTCCTTTGCAGGCTGTACCTCTCTTACATCGCTCGATATGCCCCAAAGTATACAAGAGATTCCTGATGGGGCATTCATGTCAAGCGGACTTGGAAGCATATTCATTCCCCATGGAGTGAGAAGGATAGGGGACCTCGCATTTTCCGGCTGTAGGAAACTTGAAAAGATTTTCTATGACGGGACGGAGAGTGATTTCAGATCTATTCATTTTGGTAACAGCTGGAACCGTAACCTCAACGCAGGATGTTCTCTCTTTCTCAAAGATAGGAAAGGCTCATGGTATGATGCATTCTCTTCAAGTGGGGAAGGGCAAAGTGAAAGCGAACACAAGAAGGACGAAAGACTTGAAAAGGCTCTTTTCCTCTTCGATCTGGACTCGGTCCCTTCAAAGAAGGAACTAGTGGCACTTTTTCACAGGAAGGCCATGGCATTTCATCCCGACAGGATGTCTTCAATGGAGCTGGACAGAGAAATTATCTCCTTTGCTGAGAAGAAGTTCAGAGAGTATAGAGAAGCCTATGAACTCCTTTTGGAATACGCAAAATAAAGGGAGCCTTAAGCTCCCTGGAACAATAAATGACCTGTGATTACTCAACTACAGCAAGGATATCACCGGAATTGACGATGAGGTAATCCTCTCCGTTATCCTTAATCTGTGTGCCTGCATATTTGTCGTGAAGTACAGTCTGCCCGACTTTTACCTTGATGTTCTCGTCATCGCCAATTGCAACAACTGTTGCAAATTGTGTCTTTTCCTGTGCTGTTTGCGGAATGAAGAGACCGCCTGCAGTCTTTTTCTCTGCTTCCTTAGCCTTGAGTAATACTCTTTCACCAAGTGGAATAATCTTCATATCTTTTACCTCTTAATTTATATTGTAGGGTGAACAAAGTTCACATATAAGAATATAAGAAAAGAGAGGAGTATCGGCAAGGGGAAATCTGTTTAAGGGAGACAAAAAAACAGCCACCTGAAACTACACCAAAGCCAGGTGGCATTATTTATTGAATTTGCAAGGGGTACTCATGCTTTGTCTTCTAACAATAAATCTAACATGGTAATACTCATTTGAAAAGACTTTGCTACCTTAAAAAGTGCAAAAACATCAATGATAATTTCACTTTTTTCACTTGCCGTTTCACACTCTCTTATTATCTTAGTATGTAGATAAAGAGAAGAAATATGGAAAACGGAAGAATGAGCAAATATATAAATGCACTTGAGGCAGTGAAGGCACACAGACTTAAGGATGCCTTTGAACTCTATTGTTCGCTCTTCCTGCCACTCGGCCGTAAGAGCATGGAGTTTCTTGCTTTCTACCGCTACCAGCTTTCAACTTACCTTTCAGAGAAGAAAAATTATTGTCTTGGGCTTGGCGAAGGAGATATGATTTCTGATCTTATCGGGATGACTTATGATGAGGTTGTTGACTCGATAGAGAATTCCGACATTCCGGTGTCGTATTCCGGGAGAATTAATATCCTGGAGTCTGTTGAGATACCGTTTCCGTGTCAAAATGAAACAAAAGTGGGAGAGCCTGGAAAGTGTGTGGCAAAATGACACAAAAAAGGATGGAATTGGCTGGGGTGTGTCAAAGAGACACAAAACAAATAAATTCTTAATATTTGCTAATATATTATAATTATAT
>CAVHPV010000009.1:0-44213 GCA_963638045.1 Faecalibacterium sp. CAG:74
GCTAGAACCATAACTACTAATGCTAATGCTCTTCTCATCTTTTACCTTCCTTATTCCTTGTTTGTTCTCTATATTTATCCTCTCCCACCAGGTGTATACCCCATACTGGCGGAAGATATATGTGCGTAAAAAAGTCCACATGAGTGTTCTGGCCTCATGTGGATGTTAGTGTTTATGTTTGTTTCTGTTATTTTGAGTTCTGATGGGACAGAGAAGGAATTACTATACCCCCCCCCCGTATAATTTGTTATAATACCTGCAATTAGGCTATTCCCCATATTCACTACCCCTACAGGAATACGATAGTCACTTTCTCTTTGGTTTGCAATAGGTATTTTTTTATCCGTATTAGATAGAGAAAAATAATCAGCCAAAGAGTCTCATCCAAATCAGATTTTAAAGGAGGGGGAATTGAGATTCTCTAACAGGAAGAAGCCCTTTGACTGAGGAGATCTACTAAAGGTGGCATCATGCCACATAAAAAAGGAAAATTGTTTAAGTTTATGAAGATATTCGGGAAGAATTGTTCCCGCTATCGTTCGTTTCTTAAGCTATGCTCCCTTTTTTGCTGATTATGTTACTGTTTTTGTGAATTTGTGTATATACCTTTTTTTAATTATTTTTGGTCAGAAATTTATAGCCAGCGGAGTAATAAAATCCTTTTTTCTCTTTTTTATGATGTAAACAGGGTTAATATCGCTGTTTTAGGCAACGTTTCAAAGAAAAATGGAAACTAGAAAGACTTAACTTTTCTTTGTTCTTGCTGTCTCTCTGATTCTTCTAGCAAAGTTTTTCCCCTAGTGATAATATAAAACAACTCCAAAGGAGATGAAATTTATGGAAGAAGCTTTTTTGCAGAGGACAGTTACCTGCGGCCAGCTGAGGGCAAGTGACGAAGGCAAAACTGTTGTCCTCAACGGATGGGTTCACAGGGACCGCAATCATGGCGCCCTGCACTTTATCAACCTGCGCGATAGATATGGTCTGACACAGGTAGTTGTGGATGATGATGCCCCTCCTTCCCTACAGGAGACAGCACAGTCACTCAAGCTTGAATATTGTATTGCCGTAAAAGGTATTGTCAGAAAGAGACCGGATGAGATGATCAATCCGGACATGCTCACCGGGGAGATTGAGGTCAAGGCATTGGAAATCCAGGTTTTGAGCCAATGTGCAGTCCTCCCGTTCATGATTGAAGATGAAAACAATGCAAGGGAAGATTTGAGACTGAAATACAGGTTCCTCGATTTGAGGACAAAGGGTATGCAGGACAGAATCAGGCTGCGCCATGAGATTGTCAAATCCATCAGAGAGTACTTCTACAAGACAGACTTCTATGAGATTGAAACTCCTACCCTCATCAGATCAACTCCTGAAGGTGCAAGAGACTTCCTCGTACCTTCCCGTATATATCCCGGAAAGTTCTTCGCTCTCCCGCAATCCCCGCAGCTCTATAAGCAGATCCTGATGGTGTCGGGCTTCGACAAGTATTTCCAGGTTGCACGCTGCTACAGGGATGAAGACCCGAGAGGAGACAGGCAGCTTGAGTTCACCCAGCTCGATATCGAGATGAGCTTTGTCAAGCGTGATGATGTCCTTGCTCTCGTCGAGGATCTCTTTGTCCATGTCTTCAAAGATGTTATGAAGACAGAAATTCCTGCCCATTTCAGGAGAATCACATACCATGATGCTATGAACACCTATGGTTGTGATAAGCCCGATCTCCGCTTTGGCCTCGAGATTAAGGATGCTTCATCCTGGGCTGGAAAGGGAACATTCTCCCTATTTAATGATACACTCCAGAACGGCGGCTTCATTAAATACATCGTTGCTCCGAAGACAGAAGGACACGATTTCACACGTAAGTACATCACAGAGCTTGAGGATGCTGCCAAGATTTACGGTGCAAAGGGTCTTTGCTGGATGAAGGTTGAGAACGACACTCTCGCAGGTGGCGTCTCGAAATACTTTGCCGGAGAAGAGAAGGAAGTCCTTTCTGCTACCGGTGCCCACAATGGTGATATCATCCTGATTGTAGCACTCGACAACTGGAAGAAATGCTGTAACTCAATGGGAGCCATCAGAAGCAAGCTCGGCGCCAACCTCGGCCTAATCAAACCCGGCTTTGAATTCTGCTGGATCATCGACTTCCCGCTCTTCGAATACAATGAAGATGAAGGACATTGGGAAGCTGCACACCACATGTTCAGTATGCCTCAGGTTGAATACCTCAATACCCTCGAGAGTGACCCGGGTTCAGTCAAGGGCGACCTGTATGACCTCGTTCTCAACGGCTATGAACTTGCATCCGGCTCCATAAGAATCCACGATATCGAATTGCAAAAGAGAATCTTCCGTATTTGCAATATCCCGGACGATGTTGCTCAATATAAGTTCGGCTTCCTGCTTGATGCCTTCAAGTTCTCACCACCACCACACGGAGGAATCGCACCCGGCATCGACAGGCTTTGCATGATCTGTGCCAACCAGTCATCCATCAAGGAGGTTATTGCCTTCCCGAAGAATACTGCGGCACTTTCCCCGATGGACAACTCACCTAACTGGGTTGACCAGAGTCAGCTTGATGAACTCGGATTGATTATCGACGAGAAGAAGAAATCAACAAAATAACAGCAAACGGCCCCGAAAAACGGGGTCGTTCATATTATCACCTTACTCTTCCTCACTATTTCTCTATTCTGTCCTTAAGTACAACCTCGGCAGTCTTACTGGTAAATCTCACGCCGTAACAGAGGATGAGATTATAGCCGATCATACCATCTATATACTTCTTCCTCTCTATCTGCTTGGCGGCATCTTCTGCACTTTCCCTCTCCCCTTTCACTTCAAAGATAGCCACCCTCTTTCTCTTCTTGTCAAAGACAACAAAGTCGGGCCTTCCCATCCCGTATTCCTTGTTCGAGTCAACCCTGTACTCCATCCCTGCAAAGACACCAGCAAAGAACATGTGGTATACATATTCATGGCAGAGGTCATGATAACTCACTGTCTTATTCAATAGCTTTGTCATCTCCTCTGACATTACAGATGTCTCTCCGTTCCACAATGCCTCATCGAGAACTTTCATATCCTCACTCTTTGCAATGGAGGAAGACCAGTTAAGAAGGCAGGATGAGAATATGTCCCTTATCTCCTTATTGGGAATTCTTAGAGCAACTTCCTTATCGAGGAGTGGCTCATCCAGTTCATCTTCCTTCACAGGTGTAAGATACCCGGTAGAGAGAAGTATGCTCCACAGATTATTATCTGTCGCATGAAGGTAATCATATGTTATGTTCTCATCAATTGTCTTGATGACATACTCTCCATTGAGAAGAGAATCAAGCTCATCAAACATTGCCCTGCTGCCACGACTGATGAATGATTCCACAATCTGGTTACCACTGGTATTTGCCCAATAGTCTTCAGGCTTTGCATCTGGATCACTCTGATGGTCTCTCAGGTAGTATATTACATCCCACGGACAGTATATATCTTCATTTCCGAAATGGTATCCATCATACCACTCTTTCACTTCGTCTAGCTTGTCCTCTATCTCAAGTTCCTTGAAGGCTGAGTTCACTTCATTCTCCGTAAATCCGAAGAATTCATCGTAGTCAGTAGAAAGAATTGTATTTGAATATACATTGTTTATACCTGTGAAGATGCTCTCCTTTGCTATCCTCAGGCACCCTGTCACAACCGCAAAGTCAAGACAGCTGTTGTCCTTCAAAACCTGCAACATCCCCCTCATCACATCTACCATCTCTCTGTAGTACCCGTTCGCATTCGCCTTAGCCATCGGTACATCATATTCATCTATAAGAAGTATCACCTTCTTCCCATAATGGGCATACAGCATCCGGACAAGAAGTGACAGGGAGTTCATAATATCATTTGCTGAAGCTCTTCCCTCATTAACAATGGTGAAATCTCTCTTATCTACATTGTTGACTTTCTCACTCTCTAAAAGAAACTCAAAACCATGAAATAATGTCTTCAATATATTCTGAATCTGACCATAGGCAAGGTCAAAAGATGCTCCGTCAACGGGCTTGAATGAGATAAATGCCGTCGGGCTCTTATTCATCCTCTTCTCACAGAGTTCCCTGTTTTCACTTATCTTCAATCCATCAAAGAGCCTCGCGCTGTCTTTTGAGATGTCGAAGAAGGAGGAAAGCATGGAAAGAGCCATGGTCTTACCGAAACGACGGGGACGGGTAAAAAGGAATACCTCAATACCATTATCCTGGAGGAGCTCTTCTATCATGAGGGATTTATCTATGTAAAAGAAATTGTTTTCCCTGATTGATTCAAAATCTGACCTCCCAAGCGGTAGTCCTATCCTCTTCATATTATCACCCTAATCTTTTCCTGCTTTTTATTTTACTTTACCTCAATGCCATGAGCAATAAGAGAAAACTTTATGTCCCGAAATAGTCAAAATCTATCTTCCGCTTTATTTTCTTCCGAGATTCAGGCAATAATACTGTATGGCAAGAACAATAGAGAAGATTGAATGCTTTGACGCCTTTAGAAAATCCATGCTTGATTATTTTGCCTCCTTCAAAGAGGAGGACAGAAGACGGAAGAAGAGCACAATCTCACACCGCATTGCACTCTCAATCATGAAAAACTTCCCATCCTGCATTGTCGACATCGATTATGACTCGACAGATATCCTCGTGCACAGGGATGACGGAAAGGAGCTACTTGCCATATTCTGGTCAAACACATACATGACCTCTGCCGAGAAAGAAAAAGCACAGAGCTATCACATCACCCATAAGCCGATGCTGACATTGGCCTTCTCTCTTCTTGAGGACAGAGATTACATTCTGATTTACAGATTCGAGGATGATTACCTTGAATACCTTCATATAAACAAGGTTGACTTCTCGGAGATGCTTCTGAAGAAATGTCTTATCGGGGAAGAGGAAAAGGAACCAACTCTATTCTCGAAAGGAAGAAAAAAGAAGATCACTTCCTGACGGGGTCAATCACCCGGCCTTCCCCGATTAGCTTGAAGACCGCCCGCCTCTGGGCATCCTCTGCACCATTCCAAGGCTTGTCGCGGTTTTCACTCTTATATTTCTGAGTCATCCACTCGTCATCCTTTCTCACTCTTTCAAGGGAAGCTCTCAAAAGTTGAAAGAGATCCTTCTGGAATCTTATATTCCCATCCTTATCGAGAGCTTCAAAGGCGATATTGGAGACAATGAAAGTGTGGTGGAGACATAACCCCTTTGATGAAAGGCATGTCCTTCTGAACTCCATGTCAGTGTTGCAAAGGGATGCCAGGGTATACGCATAGCGATAGAGCCGGTCCTCCATTTTTGAGCATATGAGGCAGCCTCTCTCCCTCTCCCGGGCAGTTTCCTCCAGCCTGCCGATTGCTTTTCTGAGGTCTTTCTCCTTCCTCGCTCCCGCTATATCGTCAAAGCCTTTTCTGAAGCACTTCTCATTCTCACCGTAGTAAGTGTCCATCATGAGAGCAAGGCTTTGCGGATTCCCATGCTCCGTCAGAAGAGAATGGTGACGGGGACAGAAACCATATGTATTGGTCTCCATCCTCACCTCACTTGTCATGATGGCAGAGGAAAGATAATACCTGATACTGTCTTCCTCCGCCTCTTTCATTAATGAGCATATCGGGCACTCTGTATCTTTTCGAAGCGCATCCCACAGCGGGATAGTCTCCAGGACTACTTTCACTTACAAAGTTCCTCTGCTTTTCTTGCTATATCTACTCCGGTAAAACCAAATGCAGACTTGAGATAAGAAAGGTTCCCGACCTCCCCGAACCTTTCGCCGACGTTGACAAAACCCATCTTTGTCGGAACGGTCTGGGAGAGGTGGGAAGCTATCATCTCGCCTACTCCTCCCGCATAGCGGCCGTTCTCGCACACAATGACCCTGCCTGTACGGGAGGCAACCTTCTCAATGAGTGCATTGTCAAGCGGGCGGATAGTATGAAGATCGATAACAGTAGCCTTAATCCCCTTCTTATCGAGTATTTCTGCAGCTTCCATTGCACCATCGACCATCACAATACCTGTTGCAATAATGGCAATGTCATCACCACTTCTAAGCTCTATACCCTTACCAAGCTCTATCTTGTCTTCTAGGCTGTAGCGGAAGTTGATTCCTTTACGCGGGGTGCGTATATAAGCATTATGACCTGACTTATAGACCTGCCATGTGAGGTCATAGAGTGACTGTGCGTCACTCGGCTCTATGATGACAAAACCCGGAATCTGCCTCATAAGAGCAATATCTTCAAAAGGCATGTGGGTTCCACCGTTGTATTGAGCTGTGATCCCGGGGTCGGAGCCTATACATATTGCCCTCTGGTGGGCATAGCCGAGGGAGATGAAGAGCTGGTCATAGTCACGGCGGGACATGAAGCAGCCGAATGAGTGTATCACCGGAATAAGGCCGACACTTGAGAGCCCCGCAGCCAGTCCAACCATATTAGCCTCAGCTATTCCAGCATTGAAGAAACGGGACGGGAATTCCTTCTGAAAGGTGGTTGACCCTATGCATGACGAGAGATCGGAATCTATGAAGCATACCCTCTCGTCTTCTCTTGCTATGTCGACAACAGCCCCGATTACGGCTTCCTTGTAGTGATTGAAATCATGTGCATCTCTTTTCATTTCAGTTACCTCTTCTCTCTTCAAGAACCTTGATTGCCTCTTCTGCCTGTTCAGGCTTCACCGGCATGGAGTGATTAGCCTTCACGCCCTCTCCGAAAACATATCCGTGACTCTTCTGGGTAATCATCACAATCATGTGAGGTTTACCCTCTCTCTTTTTTGCGTTCTGAATTGCATCATCGAGTGCTTCCACATCATGGCCGTCTACGACAGCAGTGTCCCAGCCAAAGCTCTCCCAGCGTTTTCTGACGCTTTCAGCCTCTTCAGGGATTATATCCTTTGTGTAGCCGTCAAGCTGCTGTCCGTTGAGATCCTCAAAGGCAATGACCTTATCAAGTTTCTGGGCACCAGCGAACTCTGCAGCCTCCCAGATCTGACCTTCCTGGCTCTCTCCGTCACCCACTATCGTATAGACTGTGGCATCAACACCTTTCACCCTGTTACCAAGTGCAATTCCCATAGCAGCGGAGAATCCCTGCCCAAGAGAACCTGCTGTGAAATCTATCCCGGGAGTCTTGAGCATGTCACAATGTGACGGGAGATTGGTTCCCCCCTGGTTCAGAGTAGAGAGCATCTCCATCGGGAAGAACCCCTTCAGGGCAAGTGTTGCGTACACTGCCGGTCCTGCATGGCCTTTTGAGACAACAAGTCTATCCCTGTCATCCTTCTTCGGATCTGAAGGATCAACATTCATCTCCTTGAAATAAAGAAGTGAAAGGAGGTCGCATATGCTCATCGCCCCGCCGATATGCCCGGAGCCGAATGATGCAATCTCTCTGATTGTCGCACACCTGATCTGGAAAGCTTTATCGATTAGATCCTCTTTTGTTTTTTTATCCATAATTATTCTCCTCATCGCATCAATGCGATTTCCTTTTTCTGTTCACCTGTCAAATTACATGTCGCCACTGTATGTGAGAGGTATGTGAGCCTGGCAGCCTGTTCAAGACACTCCAGTCTGTCGAATGCGTTGATCACGCTCTTTCCCACAGCCAATGCACCATGTTTTTCCAATAATACTGCATTAAAGCCTGAGGCAACAGTACCCGCAACCTTTCTGGCAAGCTCCACTGTCCCCATCCTGGCATAAGGCACCTTAATAACCCTGTCCAGAAGGTAATAGCTCTCGGCTATGAGAGATGTGTTAATCTCCTCATCAGATGCACTGAAAAGACAGCAAAATGTCGGATGAGAGTGGACAACACTCATGACATCGGAACGACCAAGATAAATCAATCTATGCATCTCCGTCTCAATGCTGAGCTTCTTCTCCGGGGTGAGATTCTCCCCTGTGGAAATATCGACAACGGCGATATCTGATTCAATGAGAGTGTACTTGTCGTGTCCGGAGGGAGTGATCACCATCTTTTCCCCACACCTTGCGCTTATATTTCCACCCGTCGTCGTGGTAAGTCCCCGCTCATAGCATCTCTTCATGAAGAGGGCGACTTCCCTCTTTGCTTCTTCTGTTTTCATATTGGAAGTTTAGCACAAAGATATACTTTGAAAAACAAATGATGGCCGAAAGAAAAGACACTTTCCCAACAGTCAGCCTACAATACAGCTGAGAAGAAAATCCTTCACAGAATCCGGAAAATCAAGACTTTTGATTCTCTTCTCCATCTTCTCCTTTTCCCTAGCTTCTCCTTTAGCTACTCCTATTGCCTCACCTTCAGCTGTGGATTTCTCCCTGATTTCATCCGCATAATCCTGCATTGTCCTTGCTATCGACACTACATCAAATCCTCTCATATATTCCTCCAGTTCGTACCTTTTCTTCTCAATAAGCTCAACAAGAATCCCTCTTGCCAAGCATTCCGCTATTGTCTCCTCTATGGCTTTGGAGTCATCTCCGTAAAGGACCCGCTTACTGTCAAAAACTTCACAGAAGAGAAATATCTCACGCGCAAACCCACTAATATTATAACGCGAGTAAACGGTAACTGAAATATTGTCAATGGTACCATCAATCTCTTTTTCATCAGTCAAATACAGCTTTTTGGGGACAGACTCTTTCCCTGTGAAGAAAACACAGAGTTCGAAGCGTGGAAAGTTCAAAGGTTTCCTTTGGTATTTTTTCCTTCCATATTCATAGTCCAGGACACTGTACATCCGCGTGTAATACTCCATCAGCCTGTACTTGATGTTCTCCGTCCAAGTCGACTGGTCCTCTATGAGAATGAGAAGCCTCTTCCTGACAAGGATTGCCAAGTCGTTATAAACGGTACGAAAAAACAACGGCTCAATATTGACAAGTTCTACATCCTCCTCCCCGGCCGTTTCATTTTCCGGATGAATTGATTTGTAGATTCCAAGCAAAAACTTCTTCTCCTTCACGAGAAGAGAGAAAAGTGTATCCTTTATTTTGCTGTTCTTTCTTAATTCCCGAGCCTTTTTCAAGAATATCGGGTCAATATTTTCTTTGTTTCAGACATCTTCACACCTCTACTTATATATAGGTCAAAGACCGGCCGAAAATGTCAAAAAAATCGTAATCGCTCTTTCCTTCCGGATAATATCACCCGGGAGACAATCAAAGGACTATGCCTCTTCTTGTTTCTGACAGCTTCTTTATCTATAATGCTAGAGTCTGGAGATACTTAATTATGAGAATGTCAAAAATGTTTGCCAAAACTCTCAGGGAAGCCCCTAATGGTGCAGATACCAAAGGTTACGAGTTTCTTCTCAGAGCAGGTTTCATCCGCCAGCTCGGTGCCGGCATATTCACCCTCCTGCCTTTCGGCATGAGATCCACAAAGAAGATTGAAGAGATAATCCGTGAGGAGATGGACAGAATCGGAGGTCAGGAAATCCTCATGAGCGTCGTCAACCCCGCAGATATCTGGAAGGAAACAGGACGCTATTACTCAATAGACAAGGAAATGGGACGTTTCCAGGACCGTAATGGAAGAGACATGGTACTTGCAATGACTAACGAGGAGACTGTCACTGACTGTGCCAAGGGTGAGATTGACTCCTACAAGCGTCTTCCTGTCATGGTCTATCAGATCCAGACAAAGTGGCGTGACGACCCACGTCCGAGGGCAGGTCTCATCAGAGTCAGAGAATTCACAATGAAGGATGCTTATTCCTTCCATGCAACACAGGAATCCCTGGACGAGGCATACGCTGACCAATACAGGGCATACTTTCGCATCTACTCACGCTGCGGACTCCCGGCTATCGCAGTCGGTGCCGATACGGGTATGATGGGTGGAAAGATCAGCCATGAGTACATGTATCTCTCACCTATCGGGGAAGACACAATCATCACCTGTCCATGCTGTGGATACACAGAGAACAGGCAGGTTGCAAAGTTTAAAAAGGAATATTTTACAGGCGACCTCAAACCGATTGAGAAAGTTGCTACACCGGAGAGCAAGACAATCGATGAGCTTGCATCTTTCCTCAATATTGACCCGAGGATGACTGCAAAGGCCGTCTTCTATGTCGGTGCATTTATCAATGACAAAACAGGAGAGGAAGAGGATAAGCTTGTCACTGCCATTATCAGGGGAGACTATGAGGTGGAGGAGAGCAAACTCAGCAATGCAATTAGAGCTAATTCTCTCAGACCCGCTCATGAGGAGGAAATTGAAGAATATGGCATGGTACCCGGTTTTGCCTCCCCGATAGGTGCCAAGAAAGGGTTCATCCTCTGTATTGACGATTCTGTTGCCAATTCCAATAACCTTGTTGCAGGTGCAAATGAAAAGGGCTATCACTACCTCAACACCAACTACGGCAGGGACTATTCAGATGCAATTGTCAAGGATATCGCATCCGCAAGGGAAGGCTATAAGTGTCCACAGTGCGGAGAGCCTCTTAAATCCAGCAAAGGCATTGAGATAGGAAACATCTTCCAGCTCGGAACACGATACTCGGCAGCCCTCAATTGCACTTATCAGGATGAGAACGGCTCACAGAAGCCGGTTCTGATGGGTTGCTACGGCATAGGAGTGGGAAGACTCCTTGCATGTCTTGCAGAAGAATATAATGATGAGGGCGGCTTGAAACTTCCTATTACAGTGGCACCTTACCAGGTACACTTTGTTTCTCTTGTCAAAGATACTGCCGTCGCCGAAGAGATTTACACTTCTCTTGAGAAAGCAGGAATTGAAGTGCTCTATGACGACAGGAAGGAAACAGCGGGCGTAAAGTTTGCAGATGCCGACCTCATAGGGCTTCCGATCAGAATCACACTCGGCAACCGCTCCTACAAGGAAGGGAAGGTTGAAGTCAAATACCGCTCCACAGGAGAGGAGACAAGCTATCTTATTTCTGACCTTGCTGATGAGATAAAGAAGGAGATAGCAAAGGAAACCGAGAAGATCAACTCCGCTGTTGTCGACAGGGAATGGAAGAGAAACTGAAATAAAGGACAGCTTTGAAGGAGAGAGGATGTCCTCTCTCTTTTTTTGAAAAGAATGAACAGAAAAAAACTTACATCATCCGATTGGCTCATAGCCCTCGCCGTCACCTATACGGTGATAACAGTGACAATGAACATATTTTGCATGAAGGCACTCTCCTTCGGCACCCAGGTCATAATATGCGACGGAGGACTTCTTATAAGCTGGGGAATCTTCCTCATAAGCAACGTCATCATAGAGGTGTGGAGAGAGGAGACGAGCATAAAGATAATCAACATAGCCGCCATAGTCTCGTTTGTAGCAATGGTTATAGGCCGCCTCATCGTATTCATCCCCACTCTGCCGGAGTATAAAGAGCAGGCTGAGGCATTCGCCCTTGTCTTCTCGAACGGACCTAGGACGATAATCAGCAGTGTCCTGGCATTCTGGTGCGGGAATGTGATCAACGTCCATGTGATTGCAAGAATGAAGGAAAGCATAGAGAGAAGACACAACGACAACAGGCTGTGGTTCTTCTTCCGTGCAACCTTCTCGACGCTTATCGGACAGCTTATGGACAATGCCATATTCATGACACTTGCCTTTGCGCCGATCGGACTCTCACTCTATGAGATGGCATGGAAAGACATTCTCTCATCCGTCCTTTCAGGAACCCTGATTGAGCTGATAGTGGAAGCCTCATTCGTGCCGTTTATCACAATACCGCTGACAAAACACATCAGAAAAATAATTGAAGAGGAGAAAGGATGAGAGTACTTATCACCGGCACAAGCCGTGGAATCGGGAGAGAGACGGCCCTTCTCTTCCTGGAAAGAGGTCACAGCGTATTCGGACTCGATATTTCCCCCTCATCAATAGAAATGGACGGCTATACCCATTTCATTGCCGATGTAACGAATCCTACCACACTCCCCGATATCGCGGACATAGACATAGTCATCAACTCTGCCGGGAAGCAGAACTCGGAGGATGACATCCTCGTGAACCTCAATGGAACTGTGAATGTCACGGAAAAATACGGGGTAAGAGAGGGGATAAAGGCAATACTCAATATAGCATCGGCATCTGCACATACCGGAGCAGAGTTCCCACTCTATTCAGCAAGTAAGGGCGGAGTCCTTTCATATACCAGGAATACAGCCATCCGCATCAGTAAATATGGAGCCACATGCAATTCAATCTCACCGGGAGGAGTCATCACAGAATCCAACCGTCCGGTAATGGATGACAGCAGGCTCTGGAATGAGATAATGGCTCTCACACCTCTTAGAAAGTGGGCGACAGAGCGTGAAATAGCCGAATGGATTTATTTTATAACAATTGTAAACAAATCTATGAGCGGAGAGGATATCCTCATCGACAATGGAGAGACAAGGCTCTCCTCCCACTTTGTCTGGCCGGAATGAAAAGAAATGGAGGCCTCAGCCTCCTCTCTTCAATTCGCACCAAGTGATTTCAGAAGATTGACTATGTAAGTCTTCTTTACCGCCTTTGCATACTCGAGAACCGAGTGTCCCTGGTAGTCTTTTGCGTTGATATCTGCCCCGCACTTGATGAGCTGGGTAGTAATCTTTGTCTCGTCATTGGTATTCACTGCCAGGATAAGTGCAGTCTCCCCAAGATAATTCTTGCACTCAAGGTCGGCACCAGCCTCCAGGAGGACTTCAATCACCTTAGGATTCTTAGCAGAGTTTGCTGCGAGGTGAAGTGAATTTGACTTGTACTTTGGTTCACATTCCTTGATGTCTCCGCCGTCAGCGATGATTTCCTTAAGCACCGCAACAGAGTGGTTGTATTGGCTTGCAAGCATGACAGGGGTAAGTCCCCATTCGTTGTGACAATTAATATCTGCACCTTTGTCGAGGAGTTCCCTGATTTCCCTGGCCTTGGTTGCAGATATTGCAGCCTGCAGCAATTTCTTATTTATGGATTCATTTGTCTTTGACATTATTCCGTCTCCTATTGTCTAAATAATGATGGACAATACTTTTTTTGTAAATAGAAACAGAGACAAAAAGTGCATTTTTTTCATAAATAAATGCTAATTATTAAAGAAAATACAAGACCAATGTTAAGAAAAGTGCAACTCTGGGCCGTTTCTTTTCTTTCTTGAGAAATAAGAATAAGTGTATATAATATGTTCATGTTGGATTTAGATATCATCAGAAAAGTACCAAAGGTGGAGCTTCATGAGCACCTTGACGGCGGCTTAAGACCGGAGACGATAATCGAACTCTCAAAGGAGAGGGGGCTCTCCCTGCCCTCCTGGGATAAGGACGAACTAAAAGACTGGTTCATACAGGGGTGTGTGAAGAAGTCACTTACACTCTATCTTGAGACATTCCAATATACAACACAGGTCATGCAGGACAGGGAGGCTCTCTTCAGAGTCGCCAAGGAGGAGATTCTTGACCTTGCTAAGGAGAACATCGTATACGCTGAAATCAGATTCGCTCCCATGCTCCATACGAAGATGGGACTTAACCTTGAAGAGGTTGTGACAACGGTTCTCAGAGGGCTGGAGGCAGGAAGAAAGGAGACAGGAGTCGAATACGGGCTGATCCTATGCGCTATGCGTAACGAAAGCCCTACAACATCGCTTGAGATAGCAGAGCTTGCAATTGCATTCTCCGACCGTGGTGTTGTCGGCTTCGATCTTGCAGGGGATGAATGCGGGCATCCTGCAAAAAAACACATCGAGGCATTCAACTATATAAGAAGCAAAAACTTCAACATAACAATACATGCCGGTGAAGCATTCGGACTCGAATCCATCTGGCAGGCCATACAGATTTGCCACGCAGACAGGATCGGACACGGCACAAGACTTGTAGAGGACATGACAATCGAGAACGGCGAGATAATCAAGATGGGAAGCCTTGCCAACTATGTCGAAGACAAGCGTATTCCATTGGAAATGTGTCTTACATCCAATGTCGGGACAGGGGCCGTCACAAGCTATGAAGATCATCCATTCCCCCTCTTCTTCAGGAATCATTTCCGTGTATTCCTCTGCTCTGACAACCGTCTTATGAGTGACACAAACCTCACAAAGGAAATGAGCATAGCTGTTGAGAAGTATGGATTCGAACTCAAGGATCTTGAGAAAATCACCATCAATGCCATGAAGAGTGCATTCATTCACCACAATGAAAAGCTTGAACTAATATATAATGTAATAAAGAGACAATATGCAGATATAAGGTATGAGTACGGACTCTGATTAGCATGTCCACTCAGCCTTCACAAGCCTGAGTTTCGTGAGCATCTCCCTTTTCTTCTCGCTGCGGGCGAAGAAAAACACCTCCGCAGCCTCCCAGACTGCAAAGCCTCCGATTATGTTGACAGTGTCGGCAATGAGACGGTTCTGAAAACCCTCAAGAAAATAGGAGAGCATCAATACCCCCACACCAAAGATGAGAAAAGAGATTATCTTGACCATTATCGAGCGGTACTCTCTAAGATCCCTCTTTATATCGAGTGAGATATAATTCAGATACACTCTCCTCACACTTTCCATTTCGCATTCAGGGGGAAGTATTATTCTCAATTCATCTGTTGAGGATGACGAGATGTCATAAAGATACTCGATTATGTCAGGAGAGGGCAGATCACTGTTAACATCTGAAAAGAGAGAGGACGAGGTGACAGTCACATTGAGTCTCCCGTCCATAAATTGCAAAACATCCCTTATAGGCTTTGCTTTTCTTATCTCACGGATTGCCTGGCTGTTTTTCATAATAAGCCCCACCTTCTAAGCGGATTCATCCTCATGCGGATTGTTGAATAGAGAATTGCAAACAGCAGACCGTAGAGGTGAACAAGATGTGCCGTTCCGTCAGTACGGAACATCGAGATGAATTCAATAAGGAAATAGAGAAGCACCAGAAGAGGTGCCCGCATTGGTATTATACCGAAGAGAAGCACAACAGCAGTAGGAAAGAGGACGGAGAAAAGGAAGAGAAGTGCATATATCGCTCCAGATGCCCCGAGAATCACAGTATAGTACATCCCTGTGTACCAATATGTGAGGTAGCTTGCCACACCCGAGAGGGTTCCCGTCAGAAAATAAAAGAGAACGAACTCCCTTGTCCCGATGATTTTCTCAATCACATTACCGAAGACAAAGAGTGCAAGCATGTTCGAGAAAAGATGCCAGAATGAAGCATGGGAGAACATGTATGTGAAGAATTGCCAATAAAAATGCCTGAAGCGGACATAAAGAGGCACAAGTGACATGTAATAAACCAAATCAGGGAAGACCTGGAAAGCTATGTAAACAAGAACATTGACAAGTGCTATGTAAAGCCAGGCATTATGGTAAGTGTATTTGAACTGTCTGTTGATTACCGTATTTCTCACGAAAGGGATTATAACAGTCTTTAACAAATAAAGGAAAGATTGTTTAATGTCTTTATGGCTAACAGCAGACGAGACAAGGCAGATTCCTACACACTACGAGCACACAGAGAGGGATACCCGGCCCGCAGTGTCTACAAGCTTGAGGAGATAAACGCATCCCACCATCTAATAAAGCCGGGAGACAGCGTGCTCGATGTAGGAGCAGCACCGGGCTCCTGGACCCTCTTCACTCACCGTGAACTTTTGAAGGGAAACGGGAGGATAGTCTCCATTGACCTCAATCCCCTTAACCTCAACCCCGTTCCGCCGACAGTGACAGCCATAGTGGGGGATGCATTCAGCAAGGAAAACAGAGAGCGTCTCATCGAGCTTGGGCCATATGATGCAATCATCTCGGATGCAGCACCTATGACAACAGGAAACAGGACAGTCGACACAACACGCTCGGAGTGGCTTGCAGAACAGGTTGTTCTTCTTGCTTCCGAGCAGCTCAGACAGCATGGGAACCTCGTTATAAAAATCTTCCAGGGGGGCGGTCAGGTTGAAATACTGAAGTCCATGCGAGAGATGTTTCAGAAGGCAAAACCATTCAAGCCGAAGGCATGCAGAGACGATTCATTTGAAATTTACCTTGTGGGACTGGATAAGAAATAGCCAAAACCTTCAAAGAATGAAAACAATAAGGCATCGGGATTTGAACTTCTGTTTGTAGTCGTAATCTCCTAAAAGGAGAGAAAAATGTCTTCCAGCATTATTCTGAACATCCCGCACTCGTCATCACTCTTACCATGTGAGAACACCCCAGCTCCCTACCAGGAACCACACAGCATCGGATATTGGTCATGGGGAGGAAGAAGCAAGGCAAAACAAAGAATTATGGAGAAATATATCAAAGAGATTCCCTACATGGCAGATTGGTACACCGATGAGCTTTTCATCAATGGTATCGGCAAACCACTTGTCGTCCCGGTCTCCAAACTTCTTTGTGACATAGAGTGGCTCAAGGATGACATGAAGGAGGAGATGAGCGTTGTCGGCATGGGAATATGCTACACACGCACCCATGACCTGGAAGTCCTTGCTGATTTCAAGTTCTCGCACAAGATGGATATGATAATCATACTATGCTTCAAGAATATGAGAACACAGGTGCGTTCTCATAATTGACTGTCATTCTTTCAGCGACAATCCATACAAGTGCGACCAGAACTATGTATACGGAAGACCGGACATATGCCTCGAAACAGATTTCAGACACACCCCCAAAGAGCTGGCTGATATACTTGAAGGATATTTTACGGGACTTAGTCACAGGGTAAAGCAGAACTACCAGTTCTCCGGCACAATTATCCCGGAAAGGTATGAAAACAATGATAACCTCCTATCCGTGAAGATTGAAATCAACAGAAAACTCTATCTGAAATAGGAGCACGAAAGGGTAAAAAGAAGGAGGAGGAATTCCAGAAGTTGAAAGAGGAAATTCACGGTGTAGAAAAGCTCATAGCAGATTTTATCAACAGCAGGTGTGATGCACTCAAGGCAGATGAAGAGAGAAAAAAGGCAAGGAAGAATGACACGGAAGCCGACCAGCTCAGAAACCAGCTTGAAGATGCACACGAAGCTGCAACAAAATCGAGAGCATTGAAAAATACGCCTGTGATAAAGAAAGATATTGACACAGCAGAAGAGAAAAGCCGGGAATAAATATATGCACCGGATTTCTCCGGTGCATCTGCTTCTTTTAGTTAAAAGCTTTTGTAAGAGCTGAGGTGAACTCACCCGGGTCCTTAGGCATGATGCCTTCCTGGATGAGAGCCTGACCGAGAAGAACGAGAGAGAGGTTCTTTACCTTCTCATCGTCACCACTATCCTCAATCTTCTTTACAAGAGAAGAAGCCGGATTGATTTCAAGAATTGGCTTCACATCCTCAACAGGACCACCCATCTGCTTCATGAGGCGCTGCATCTCCATGGACGGGTCATTCTCGTCGATGATCACAGATGCTGGAGCATCCCCAAGACGCGAAGAGACGATGACTTTCTTGACTCTGTCGCCGAGGGCGGAAGCAATCTTCTCGGCAAGAGGACTCTTCTCTTCATTGGCCTTCTTCTCTTCATCAGTTGCAATCTCATCGAGTGCATCAGAGCGGTTGATAGCCTTGAGAGGAGTCTTGTCATATTCATAGACTGTACTTATGACAAGCTCGTCAATATCCTGGTCGAGAAGCAGAACTTCATAGCCCTTACTCTTGAAAGCCTGCACAATCGGGGAAGCCTTTAGAAGTTTCTCATCACCTCCTGCAATGTAGTAGATAGCCTTCTGGCCTTCCTTCATCCTGTCCTTGTACTCCTTGAGTGACACCCAGCCTTCCTTATCAGAAGAATGGTACCTTACGATATCGAGGAGGGCATCCCTGTTTGCATAGTCGGAGTAGAGACCTTCCTTGAGAGGACGGTTGTATTGAGAGATGAACTTGTCATAGAGCTCAGGATTATTCTCACTGATCTTCTTGAACTCGCCAAGGAGTTTCTTGACAGATCCGTTACGGATAGCTGCCATAATCCTGTTCTCCTGGAGAATCTCTCTCGAGACATTGAGTGGAAGATCCTCACTGTCTATGACACCACGCACAAACCTCAGATAAGGAGGAAGAAGGGTCTTGTCATCATCTGTAATGTAGACACGCTTTACATAGAGCTTCACACCGGGCTTGTAGTCAGCATAGTTCATGTCAAACGGAGCCTTGGCCGGGATGAAGAAGAGTGTCGTGTACTCTGTTGTGCCCTCTGCCTTTGTATGAAGATAGAAGAGAGGATCCTCACTGTCGGAGTAGTTGTTCTTGTAGAACTCCTTGTAATCCTCATCTGTAAGATCACTCTTGTTTCTTCTCCAGAGAGCAGAGCAGGAGTTGATCTGTTCGTTTTTGTGCTCGACAGTCTTCTTAGTCTCCCCGTTCTCATCCTTCTCATCTGTATAATGAGTCTGATCATACTCGAGGTAGATAGGATAAGCCACATGGTCAGAATACTTCTTGATAAGATTCTCAAGTGTCCAGCGCGTAGCGTAAGTCGAGTCATCATCATTGAGATAAATCTTCACGGTAGTACCCTGCTCGGGACGTGTACTCTTATCGATTGAATAACTGGTCTCCCCGTTGGATGACCATAGCCATGCATCCTCTTCGCCTGCCTTTCTCGAGAGCACTTCAATCTTCTTCGCAACCATGAATGCTGAATAGAAGCCGACACCGAACTGGCCGATAAGGTTAGAATCCTTCTTTGCGTCATCTGTCAGATTCGAAAGGAATTTTCTGGTACCGCTTGAGGCGATAGTTCCCAGATCATTATTGAGATCCTCCTCATTCATCCCGATACCGTTATCACTGATGGTGAGGGTTCTCTCCCCTTCCTCTGTGAATGAAATCTGGATCTTCGGGTCAAAGGAGAATCCCTTGAGGGCACCGTCGGTAAGCGACAAGTACTTCAGCTTATCTATAGCATCTGATGCGTTTGATATTAATTCACGGACAAATATTTCCTTATTTGAATAAAGGGAATGGATTAAGAGGTGCAGAAGGTCCGCAACTTCTGTCTTAAACTTTTTGTTTGCCATATATTTCCTCCAGACAGGAGAAAAGATAATAAGAGAGTGTAAAATCGGCAAGATTTCATCAGCGTTCTGTGCTATACTGTCCCCATGGATTTTTCAAGGCCCGATAACGCAAGAAAGATAAACAGGATAAAGGTTCTCAATGCCCTGCGTAAGGGTGATTTGTCACGTGCAGAGCTCTCAAGAGAACTTGTCATAAACAAAGTCTCCATTTCCGAGATAACAGATTCCCTTCTTAAGGAGGGGTTGATAGAGAATGGAGAGAAGGACAACACAACATCCGGGCGTCCTTCCACAAAACTCGGCATCGCCAGGACAAAGGGAAGAGTCTTCTCGTTCGTAGTATCATCATCAACAGTTACCGCATCTGCATCCAACCTCATGGGACAGGTATTGAGATTCGAACGCTTTCCAAAGGACAGCAACATGCTCTCCACCATAAGTTCCTTCGTCAAGAAGATGATTGCAGACAACCCCACTGTTTACGGTGTTACGGTAATCAGCAATAACCAGGAAGAACTACCATCTTCATTCTTCCCATGGCCTGTCATCTATGCATCCCTTGCAACAGCACAGGCTAGAGCTGAGATGGAAGTTGAGAAAAGAGAGAAGAGGCTCTACATATCGTGGGGAGACAAAATCGAAGGGGCCTACCAGGAGAAGTTTCTCCATTATATACCTTCCATAGGACACATGAAGGTTGCTTCAGGAATTCCCTGTACTTGCGGTTCTGACGGATGCCTTGATGCAATTGCATCGGGAACAAGACTCAAGGCAATTACAGGAATATCACAATACAGAAGGCTGACATCAGAGGAGAAAGGCCTCATAGCAATAGATGACGTCTCCTCATACCTTGCATTCGCACTCTCAGAGGCGGTGCAGGCTCTCGGGGCGGAGAGCGTTGTGCTCACCGGGGAGATGGCGGCAATCCCGGACGACCTCTGTGCCTCCATAAGTGATAAGCTCCGTTCCTCAATCCCACTCTCCAGGGAAGTAAAGGTCACAAGGGCATTAAGGGGCGACAAGGCAACTCTTGAAGGAGCAGGAATCATAGCTCTCGACAGATTTTTCTATCATTCTGATATCCTTGAAAAGCTCAACAGTCTCCAGGAAGAATTCTGAGCAAAAAAATACCGCGGGAATTAACCAGCGGCAACCTCCTTGTCCCCTGATAGGGAGTCACGCTCAGGCGCAACATGATGATTGTTTCACACTTTATGGAATCGCGCAAGAAAAAACGAAAAAACTTTTTCACCCTCCATCCGGAATACCCCCCTCTTTCCCTGAGAGCTAACCACCCTCATTTCCAAACACCGGGAAGCCATTTTCATAAGGGAAAATTGCAGTCCTTGTTATTGCACTTTGAAAATCCCCCCATTATAATTTGGGGTATGGCGACCCGCCATTAAGAAATTTCATGGAGGAAATTAAATGAAAAAAGTATTTACAGTTCTTTTGGTCCTCTGTCTTTCTCTTTCACTCTTCGCTCAGGGTGCATCAGAATCACAGACAAAAACTGAGGCTTATGCAATCGCAATGATTACTGACTCTGGTGATATCACAGACCAGTCATTCAACCAGTCAACATATGAGGCATGCAAGGACTATGCCGCAGCAAAGGGACTCAAGTTCCAGTATTACAAGCCGACAGGCGACTCAAACGAAGCACGTTCTGCTTCTATCGAGAAGGCTATTGATGACGGATTCAACATCATCGTCATGCCGGGCTACCTCTTCGGGCCATCAATCAGTGCAGTTGCTCCTGAATATCCTGATGTGAAGTTTGTTGCTCTTGACGTTTCTGAAAGCGACGTAGGTGGATCCATCTCCAACGTATATTGCATGGTTTACCAGGAAGAAATCGCAGGTTACCTCGCTGGTTACGCAACAGTTGCTCTCGGCTACACCAACCTCGGCTTCTGCGGTGGTATGGCTGTTCCAGCAGTTATCCGCTACGGCTACGGCTTCGTACAGGGCGCAGATGCAGCAGCAGCTAAGCTCGGCAAGACAGGCACAATCCAGTACACATATGCTAACCAGTTCTTCGGAGATGCAGACATCACAGCAGCTATGGATACAATGTATGCTAACGGTGCTGAAGTTGTCTTCGCTTGCGGCGGCGGTGTTTACAACTCAGTTGCAGAAGCAGCAGCTAAGGTTGGCAAGAAGGTTGTCGGTGTCGACGTTGACCAGAAGGCTACAATCGACAGTGCTTACGGCGCAGGAATCACACTCACATCTGCTATGAAGGGTCTCTATGCTTCTACACAGGCTGCTCTCAAGACAATCGTTGAAGACGGCAAGTGGGACACAGTTGCAGGCACATTCGCTACTCTCGGCCTCATCTCCGGAACAGACATGGATGCTAACTTTGTTGGTATTCCTACAGGCAACGGCACAGAGTGGTCTGACTCCTTCACATTTGATGATTACAAGGCTCTCGTAAACGACATCTACACAGGTAAGCTTGTTGTTTCTAACGACACAACAGTCAAAGCTGCAGATAACGCTAAGGTTCTCACAGTCGTAGACCGCGGAAACATCAAATAAGACGAAAAACCGTTTATTCAAGGTCACCTGAAAAGGGTGGCCTTTTTTCTTTCCTTTTGTCCAAAAAAACACATTATAGCTAAATCAAATCTCCGTTTTTTATTGTCGAGACCGTTAAGGTATAATAAAATCATCCCAAATGACTTAAGTTTTTACTTAGCACAGCTAAAGGAGGCATACATTGGAAGAAAAGTATGCAATTGAAATGCTGAACATCACCAAAAGGTTTCCGGGTATCGTTGCCAATGACAACATCACCCTACAGCTGAAAAAAGGTGAGATTCACGCACTTCTCGGCGAGAACGGAGCAGGTAAGTCCACACTCATGAGTGTCCTATTCGGATTGTATCAGCCGGAAGAAGGTGTCATCAAGAAGGATGGCAAAGTTGTCGAAATCAAGGATCCGAATGATGCCAATGCACTTGGTATCGGGATGGTACACCAGCACTTCAAGCTTGTTGAATGTTTCAGTGTTCTCGACAACATCATCATGGGCGTTGAACCTGTAAAGTACGGTTTCCTGCAAAAGAAAGAGGCCAGGAAAAAGGTTGTTGAACTCTCTGAGAAGTACGGCCTCCATGTCGAACCTGATGCACTCATTGAGGATATAACAGTAGGTATGCAGCAGAGAACGGAAATTCTGAAGATGCTCTACAGGGACAACGAAATCCTCATCTTTGATGAACCGACTGCTGTTCTGACTCCCCAGGAAATAACCGAACTCATGGAGATCATGAAGAACCTTGCAGCTGAAGGCAAATCAATTCTCTTCATCTCCCATAAGCTTGCTGAGATCATGGCAGTTTCAGACAGATGTACTGTCCTCAGGAAAGGAAAATACATCGGAACAGTCAATACAAAGGACACAAACATTGAAGAGCTGTCGGCTATGATGGTCGGAAGAAATGTCAACTTCCACGTTGAAAAGAAACCGATGAAACCCGGAGAGCCTGTACTCGAAGTGAAAAACATGACTGTTGCCTCCAAGATTCACAAGAACAATGCCGTTAAGGATGTGTCCCTCACTGTCAGACGCGGAGAGATTGTATGTATTGCAGGCATCGACGGCAACGGCCAGACGGAATTCGTACACGGACTGACGGGTCTTGATCCTCTCGTAAGTGGAACAATCATCCTTGAAGGCAAGGACATAACAAAGTCTTCAATCAGGGAAAAGAGCATCATGGGCATGAGTCATATCCCGGAAGACAGACATAAGCACGGACTCGTCCTCGACTACTCCCTTGAGGACAACCTTGTGCTCCAGACATATTTTGAGCCTCAATTCACATCAAAGGCAGGCTTTTTAAAGCGTGATGCTATCAGAAGCTATGCAGAGAAGATCATTGATGAATATGACGTCAGATCCGGTCAGGGGCCGATTACTCCTGCACGCTCAATGAGCGGTGGTAATCAGCAGAAAGCCATTGTAGGAAGGGAAATCGAGAAAGATCCGGAACTTCTCATCGCAGTTCAGCCGACACGCGGTCTTGATGTCGGTGCTATCGAATACATCCACAAGCAGCTTGTTGCTGAGCGCGACAAGGGCAAAGGCGTTCTTCTTGTCTCCCTTGAGCTTGATGAGGTCATGGATGTCTCTGACAGAATCCTTGTTATGTACGAAGGTGAGATAGTCGGAGAATTCGACCCGAAGAAAACGACAGAAGAGGAGCTTGGCCTCTACATGGCAGGAGCAAAGAGAATGGAGGTGAAGGCATGAAAAAGAACATATGGAAAACAAACGGCATGCAGTCCCTGATTGCTTCACTGGTGTGTATCATACTCGGGCTTCTTGTCGGATTTATCGTACTTCTCATCATCAACCCATCAGGAGCAGCAGACTCAATCATCTCTCTCATGAAGAACTTCATGGACTACAGCAGTCACCGCCTCAGGATAAAAAACTTCGGCTCTACCCTTGTAAAGACAGTTCCTCTCCTCATGTGTGCGTTGAGTATCCTCTTCTCATACAAGGTGGGTCTCTTCAATATAGGATGCTCCGGCCAGTACACAGCTGGTTGCTGTGCTGCCCTGTTCGCCGCCCTCAAATGGGGTTGGGGATGGCTGCCATGTTTGCTGTTTGCAATGGTTGCGGGAGCGCTTCTCGGTGCAATTGTGGGCCTTTTGAAAGCATACCTCAATGTCAATGAAGTTATCTCGGGCATCATGCTCAACTGGATTATCCTTTATCTGACAAACACAATTCTCTCTATTGTGCAGGATCCGGCAAAACCTTATACATACTCGCTCTCAACCCATGCCCCACAGGCTATTCTTCCCACCCTTGGGATGGAGAAGCTCTTCAACAACAACTATGTCTCGATAGCAATACCGATTGCAATCCTCTTTGCTGTTCTTGTGAAGGTAATCCTCGACAAGACAAAGTTCGGCTACGAGCTTAAGGCAACGGGATTCAACAAGAATGCGGCAAAATATTGCGGAATGAAGGAGAACAGGAACATCGTCCTGTCGCTTCTCATCTCCGGTGCATTTGCCGGAATTGGAGCAGGACTTCTGTATCTGACAGGAATCGAGGACTGGGAATGCACAAAGGCATCGGTACCTGCCATGGGATTCAACGGTATCGCCGCAACATTCCTGGGAGGCCTCAATCCTATCGGCACAATCTTTGCCTCCTTCTTCATTGAGCATATAACACTTGGAGGCGCAAACGTCGACCTTACGAAGTATTGTTCCCAGATATCTGACCTGATCTCGTCCATCATCATATACCTCTGTGCATTCGTCCTCTTCTTCAAGCTAAAGATGAGTGACATCATCCTCCACATAGAGGAAAAGAAGGCACTTAAGGAGAAAAAACAGGAAGGAGGTAACGTATAATGCTTTCAGTAGTTCTGCTTATTCAATACACATTAATATTCTCTTCCGTCCTTATCCTTGTCGCTCTCGGCGGATGCTTCAGTGAGCACTCAGGCGTCATCAACCTGGGACTTGAAGGAATCATGGTGATCGGAGCGCTTGGTGGGGCTCTTGCAATGCAATATCTTCCGCTCGGCATTCCTGCATTCTTCTATATTCTTCTGGTAATTCTCGCTGCAATGGCTTTCGGCACCCTCTACTCAGCACTTCTTGGAGTTGCATCAATCAACTTCAAAGCTGACCAGACACTTGTGGGAACTGCCCTTAACCTTCTCGGAACAGCAGGTGCAACAGTCTTTGTGAAGGCCCTCAACACAGCTTCAAGTGGAGGAAACAACGTCTCCTCCGACATCTACTATGTTGAACCGAAGAAAAAGTTCATCGAGAACATAGGTGCGTTCGAATTCAACTGGTTCATGGTTATCACAATAATTGCACTTGTCATTGCTTATGTTGTGCTCTATAAGACACGCTTCGGATTGAGGCTTATGGCATGCGGTGAACATCCGCAGGCTGCAGACAGTGTCGGAATCAACGTATATAAGATGAGATGGGCCGGTGTTCTCATAAGCGGTGCTTACGGCGGACTCGGAGGAATATGCTACATACTCGCCGGTGTCTCGATGTGGAAATTCGAGAATGGTGTAGTCGGCTTCGGCTTCCTCGCCCTTGCCGTCATGATTTTCGGACAGTGGAAACCTCACAGAATTGCACTCTCAGCTCTTCTCTTCGGCTTCTTCCGTGCTCTCGGAAATACATACAACGGATTTGACTTCCTTGTTGCACTCAAACTTCCGAGCAATGTCTACAACATGATGCCTTATATCATCTCGCTTATCGTCCTTGCTCTCACGTCAAAATCAAGCAGGGCACCGAAGGCCGAGGGTATACCATACGACAAGTCACAGCGTTAATTTTACGCTTACTAGTTCGGGACTGGAGTTTTCTTCAGTCCCATTTTCTTTTTTTCTTTCTTTGTTTTTGCCTGTTTTGACATTATATTTATAGTAAGGAGGACACGATGAGGACAAACATCATCATCCATTCTGTTTCCGGCAACATTTACCTGCTTGCCCAGGCACTCAAAGAAAAATTAATTGAAAAAGGAGTAGACGCACGTGTCTACAGAATCGACGACTCCGATCTTCATGTCGCTGCAGCAAAGGACAATGAGGCCAACGAATACTATGAGGACATCATTTCCCTTCCCCTTGCCTCAAACGAGAAACTCAGGAAAGCCGACACAATCGTTCTGGCATGCCCTGCAGTCTTCTCCCTCCCATCTGCAGAGATGGTCACTTTCCTTGGTGGAACCGTTCCGCTCAGGGAGACGGGAGAGCTTGAGGGCAAACGTTTCTACGCTTTTGCCTCATCCCGTTATGGAGAGGAGGAAGGACAGAGCTGTATAACAGGTCTCCAGCTCTGGGCCGATGCAATGGGACTCGATATAATAACTGAACCGGTATTCGTCCATGACGACGGTGATATAATTGCAAGACGTCCCGGCGTAGAAACAGATCAGCTACTTGAAGAAATAGCAAATGCAATAAAAGGCTAAGTACAGTGGAGGAGAGATCCTCCACTTTAATCATTGCATCACCTGAAATGATATTTCCCTTTTCCTTCTCATTTTTAGCATCCAATTCCAAGTTTTTAGCTTCAAATCCAGGTTTAGGTGGCTAATCACAAGTTTTTGATACAACTTGTGTCAGAAAAAGTATTTACCCTTCTTATATTTCATTCATCATCGATGCCAATTCCAAGTTTTTTAAGCGCCAATTCCAAGTTTTTCCTTGCCAAATCCCAACTTTACTCTACTTTGGAGCCGAACGGCATCAGGGAGAGACCGGCAAGCTTGAAGAATTGACGACCGAATGGAATTCCAATGATTGTAATGCAAAGAACAAGACCACATATCACATTGGCAAAAGCCATCTCAAGTCCGGTGAAAATCATCCATATGATATTTACGATCATTTTGAATGTTCCACCTGTATACTCAACTTCCTTACCAAAAGGCCATAGAGAGAGTTTTGCAAACTTGAAACACTGAAGTCCGAGAGGTATTCCGATTATGGTCACACACCATAAGATTCCGTATATACACCACATAAGGGCAGTCACAAGACCGCCGAAGATAAGCCAGATAATATTGCCGAGAAATTTCATTATGCTTCCCCCATCTCTTTGAGTTTTCAATAACTTACCCATATAAGGGGAGGAAGGCAATACAATATGAGAAAAAACTCCCGGTTTTTCCGGGAGCACAGGTCACTCTTCAGGCCATGAGCCAATTATTGTTTTGACCAGGGCAGTGAACTTCGTCTTGACGATTCTTCCTGTCTCAAGCACCTCTTCATGATTGAGAGGCTGATCAAGTATTCCTGCAGCCATATTTGTCATGCAGCTGATTCCCATTGTACGGAACCCCATCTGAGAGGCAGCTATTGCCTCAGGAACCGTACTCATCCCGCATGCATCAGCACCGGCTGTGCGTGCAAACCTGATTTCTGCAGGAGTCTCAAAGTTAGGACCGCTCATAAACATATAAACACCCTCTCTGAGCGTAATATTGTTCTTCTCTGCAGCCTTTCTTGCAACATTCTGGAGTTCCTTGCTGTATGCTCCTGTCATATCGAAGAAGCGTGCGCCAAGCTCATCATTGTTGGGGCCCCTACATGGGCTCTCTGCGCAGAGTTTAATATGGTCGGTAATCAGCATCAGGTCCCCGACATTCCACTCTTTGTTAACACATCCTGCGGCGTTGGTGAGGATTAGAGACCTTATTCCAAGCATAAACATCGTCCTTATCGGGTAGACACATTCCTCCATTGAATATCCTTCATAGAAATGGAAACGCCCCTGCATGCACATGACGGTGCGGCCCTCCAGCTCTCCTATGATCAGCCTTCCCTTATGGCCCTGCACAGTAGAGACAGGAAAGTGCGGGATGTCTTTATAATTGATGATGATAGGGTCCCTGACTTCGTCCCCAAGGTCGCCCAGTCCCGATCCTAGTACAATTGCCAGCTCAACCTTCCTTCCTCCGAGGAGGGAAGAGATATATTCACTGCTTTCTCTGAGATTGTCGATTGTATTACTCATTTCTCTCTCCTATTTCAAATTTCTGAATGCTTTGAAAAAGAGGCTCCAGAATCGCTCAGGATCAGCCTTAATGCCGAACTTCACATTCTGTTCTCTGTCCTCTTTACCACCTGTTGTTTTTCCATATGTACTCTCACCCTTAGTTTCTACCACTATAGGACGATGTGAAAATTCAAATATCTCCGGCTCTGCTAGATATGCTATACAGCATGGGTCGTGCATGGCCGGCATATCGCCGGAGGCCCTTTTAAGGGACTCGATATAAAACCCCATGCTGGCAAGGAAGATCTTCTTATATCCCGAATCCTTTTCATTCCGAACCCGCTCAAGCACCTCTTCTGTCAATTTGACCTGTAGTGTCACATCAAGTCCCATCATCGTAATCGGAGCCCCGCATTGCATTACAATCGATGCAGCCTCAGGGTCGGCATAAACGTTGAACTCTGCACTTGGAGTAGCATTCCCCGGATGATCAACAGCACCTCCCATCAGAACGATCTCCTTCAATGACGGAGCAAAACGCTCATCGGCCTTTATGCATGTGGCAAGGTCCGTCCAGGGTCCGACAGAGACATATGTAATTTTTCCCGGGTTGTCAATTACATGATTCAAAGCCCAGAGAATACCATTACCTTTGCATTCCTGTTTTTCCCTCGGAGGAAAGACAGGGCCGTCAAAGCCGCTCTCGCCGTGTATATTGCCGGCAGCGACCTGTTTACGGACAAGAGGGCCCGGAGCTCCGGCGAAGACCGGTGCTTCTATTCCAAGAGCCTCCGCCATATTGAGAGTGTTCTCAAGTGTTTTTTCTCTTACCTGGTTACCCGCACACGCGATAAGACCGTCAATCTCAACAGCATCGTCCAGCCCGGCGGCGAGGGCGATGGCAACAGCATCATCATGCCCGGTGTCAACATCAAGAATTATTCTTCTCTTTTCCATTTTTCAGTCCCTGTATTTTACAACATCGGAGAAATCTCTTCTGATTCTCTCTCTTGTCTCATCCGGATAGCCAAGAGCAAGGAGGCAGGAAACCTGGTCCTCATTGCCGTCCAGTCCCATCCTCTCTATGAGCTTGTCATTATCGAAGCCTTCGATGGCACAGCTCTGGACACCGAGTTCCGCAGCCGTAAGCATCATAAAAGAGAGTGGAAGATATGCCTGAGCCTTCGCCCACGAGTCCAGCTGCCCCTTCGAGGCAAGATAGTCGTGGTAGCCACGGTAATCTTCGACGTACTCCTTAATTGTACCGGGAAATCTCTCTCCGCGACTTCTGACGAATTCACCATCAGGGTCATAAAACCCGGATTTCTTTACGGTGAGGACAAGAGTTATGGGCGCTGTTTTCATACTTTCCTGATTGAAACATACGTCGATAATGTTCTTACTTCTCATCACATATATGTCAAAATGTTCCATCCCGAAAGCAGTCGGGGCAAGCCTCCCGCTCTCAAGTATTGTTTTGAGAGTTTCCCTGTCTATTTCCTTATCAAGATATTTCTTGCATGCAAAACGTTTTCTAGCAGCATCAAGCACAACACTATTCTTCATCTTTATAAACCTTATATGCTGTCTCAAGGGCAACTTCAATCATCCTTCTGTTGCCTTCCATTCTCTCCTCATCTCTGAAACTCTTCCCTGTCACGACATTGTCCGTCATGGTGAGAATGGAGAGCGCCTTCTTATGCGTATACATTGCATTCGAGTAAATAGCCATTGTCTCCATATCCTGAGCTAGTGCCCCTAGAGCGGCAAAGCTCTTCCATTCCCCCTCCCCCAAAGCATTGTAGGACGAGAAATAGTCGGAGGAAAATATCATCCCGCAATGGAACGGGAATCCCTTCTCCCGTGCACATGCAACGCCCTTTTCAAGAAGAGAGAAGTCGGCAGAGGGGGAGAATGTCCCCTTGAGGTTATATTGCCCTGCCCAAGCAGAATCTGTTGAGCAAGTCATGGCGAAAATCAAGGAGCCGACCTCCAGATAATCCTGGAGCCCCGCACTTGTCCCTATACGGATTATGTTCTCAACTCCATAATGCGTAAAAAGCTCATATGAGTAGATCCCGGCACTCGGTCCCCCCATGCCCGAACTCATAACGCTGACAGGCATTCCTTTATAGAACCCGGAATAGCCCAGCACATTTCTCACATCCGTAACAAGTCTGGGGTTATCAAAATAGTTTTCAGCACAGAACCTGGCCCTCAACGGGTCACCCGGCATCAAAACTGTAGGAGCGAAATCACCTTTATTGGCACTATTATGCGGCGTCATAAATTCCTCCGTTTATTACGAACTTCCCTTCTCATAAGGTATACCGACGGCCTTCGGAGCATAGTCACGTCCTGAGAAGATTACAAGAGCAATTAGCGTCACAAGATATGGAATTATGTTGAAGACATAGCTCGGAATGACCTTGAGGGCTGGAACCATCGATGAGATGGTTGAAAGTGCGAGGGAGGCTCCGAAAAGAAGACTTGCCCCCGTTACTCCAAGTGGAGTCCATCGGCCGAAAGCAACTGCAGCAAGGGCGATGAATCCCCTTCCGTTGGTGAATGTGTCTGTGTACTGGATAGTCTGCGTAAGGACAGCACATCCGCCGGCAAGCCCACCGAGGAATCCTGAAGAGAGCACTCCTATATACCTGATGCGTCTCACGTTGATTCCCACACTGTCTGCAGCGGCCGGGTGCTCTCCGCATGCCCTGAGATGCATTCCGAATGGAGTCTTATAAAGCACAAACCATGCAGCCACCATCACAACAATAGAGATATAAAGGGTGGGGTAGAAGCCCAGGGCATCCTTGATCATTCCGACCTTGAAAGCCTCAGAGCGGTCTGTTCCATAAATACGCTGACACACGAAGACTGTAATACCGGTTGCGAGGAGGTTTATTCCCGTACCGCTTATCGTCTGGTCTGACTTAAGGTCAATTGATGCTACGGCATGGAGGACTGAGATAAGACAGGAGACAATGCTTGCAACGAGAAGAGCAAGTACTATCGAACCACCTCTTGCCATGCCTGCAGCCTCGAGAAGCTGATGGACGATGGCTGCAGTACATGCACCTATCGACATAAGACCGTCAAGCCCTACATTTGTGACCCCGCTCCGCTCACAGATCATTCCGCCAGTTGCGATAATCAAGATAGGAGAAACCAGCATCATAATTGTTGAAAGTGTGTTAATCATTCTTCTTCTCCTCCCTGACTCTGATCTTTGCTCTCTTGTCTTTTATGATGGAGAGCCCGCTTCTGAACGAAATAAATATTACTATGAGGCCTTGTATGATTGAAACAACTTCCTTCGGTATACCGGTTCCTTGCATGAGAGAATAAGCCTGTTTTAAAATTCCGAAAAGGTAGCCCGATATAAGACAGCCGAGAGCTGTGGAGTTGCCGACAAGAGCAACAGCTATTCCCATAAAACCGTAATTATCCTGGCCTGTAAGAATCTTGGAGTATCTGATTGAGCCCAGAAGGACACATGCACCGGCAAGACCGGCAAACGCACCCGATATCGCCATGGCAAAGGAAATGCTTCTTGTGTCGTTGATTCCGGAGCACCTTGCAGCATCCTTATTGAAGCCTGTTGCCCTGAGGCTGTAACCAAAAGCTGTCTTCTCCATGATGAACCAATAAAGGACAACCATCAGGAGCATGAAAAAGATTCCAATATTCAAACTTGACCCCGGGATAAGACCATCCTTGAGGAGAGCTGTAGCCTTGAGGTCAGCTGTACGGTTTGTCTTGTTGACAGTTCCTTCCGGAAGAAGATAGAGGCAGATAAGCGGATAGAGGTAGAGTGCTATGTAGTTAAGCATGATTGTAGCAACAACCTCACTTACCTTGTACTTCGCCTTGAGTATGCCTACAATCCCTCCCCAGAGGGCCCCAGCGACCAGTGCAGCAATGAGACACAGAAGCCATTGTCCGGGAAATGCAGGAAGACATACACCGACGATGTGGGCGGCAAGCATTCCCATTGCATATTGCCCCTCTGCTCCGATATTGAAGAGTCCCACCCTGTTGGCGAACCCCATCGAGAGACCGCAGAGCACAAACGGAATCGTAAAGGCAAGAGTCTCTCCCACATTTCTGAAATTCCATCCACCATTCTTTGCAGCCTTACCAACCATTGACTGGAAGACAGCTTTGAAGAGCCCCGCTGGATTCTTTCCTATACACAAAAGGAGAATGACTCCTGCAAGAAAACCAAGGAGTACAACTACGACAGAAGAAGCACCCTTACTGTCAAGGAACCAGTCGATAAAGGAGGTTTTCTCTTTATTATTCTTTTTCATCAAACACTCTCCTTTGCCTTCACACCGGCCATCATGAGTCCTATCTCTGCACTCGTCTTTTCACCTTCATTGAAGATACCGATTATCTGGCCCTTGCTTATCGCTGCAATGCGGTCACAGAGATTCATGATCTCATCAAGTTCAAACGACACGAGGAGGATGGCCTTACCCTTGTCCCTCTCCCCGACAAGTCTCTTACGGATATATTCAATAGCTCCGACATCAAGCCCTCTTGTCGGCTGTGCAACAAGAAGGATATCAGGAGAGAGCGAAATCTCCCTTGCCACAATAACCTTCTGCTGGTTACCTCCGGAAAGAGAACCGCACGGGGTACTGCTTCCCTGACCTGAACGTATATCGAATTGCTGGATCAAAGTATCGGAGTTCGCATTGATTTTAGCATAGTCAAGAACATTGAACTTTCCGGTATATTTCGGTTTGTAAAAGTCCTTAAGGACAGTGTTCTCTGCAACAGTGAAGTCTCCGACAAGACCGTGTTTGTGTCTGTCTTCCGGGATGTGTCCCATGCCACGCTCTATCCTTTGTCTGATTGTAAGGTCTGTTATATCTTCCCCGTTGAGGAATATTTTTCCTGATTCAACACGGCTCAGCCCCGAGAGGGCATACAGGAGCTCTGTCTGTCCGTTACCGTCGACACCGGCAATACCGACTATCTCGCCCCGCCTCACCTGGAGAGAGAGATCTCTGACCTTCGGGATACCGATTGAGTCATTGACTGTGATGTTCTGTATATCGAGAACGATATTTCCGGGATGACATGGAGCCTTATCAATATCGAATTTGACGGCATGTCCAACCATCATTGTGGCAAGTTCCTGCTCACTGGTCGATGGAGTAATATCGATAGTGCCTATATACTTACCACGTCTGAGGACAGTACAGCGGTCGGCAACTGCCTTTATTTCCTTCAATTTATGTGTAATGAGGACAATGGTCTTACCCTCCTTCTTAAGAAGGCGGATTATATCCATAAGCTCATCAATTTCCTGTGGAGTGAGAACCGCAGTAGGTTCATCCAATATTATGATATCACTATCGGAATAGAGGGTCTTCAATATTTCGACTCTCTGCTGCTGCCCGACTGTGATGTCATCTATCTTGGCTCTGGGATCGACAGAGAGACCGTATCTGTCACTGAGTTCCTGGACCTTCTTCTCAGCATCCCGGAGAGAGAGGATACCTCTCTTTGTAGGCTCCTTCCCAAGCACAATATTCTCTGTGACGGTGTAGTTGTGAACCAGCTTAAAGTGCTGGTGGACCATCCCAATGCCAAGTTTAGTGGCCACGTTCGGGTCCGTTATTTTAACTTCCTTGCCATGTATGAGGATCTTCCCTGCGTCTGCAGGATAAGCCCCGAAGAGAACAGACATAAGGGTACTCTTTCCAGCACCATTCTCTCCAAGTATGGCAAGAATTTCGTTTTCCTTTACTTCCAGATTAACATTGTCATTAGCAATGATTCCCGGAAAGGTTTTGGTGATGCCAAGCATCTGTATTGCATATTCGCTCAAATTAATCACCTTATTTCCAAAAGCACGCCCATTTAGAGCGTGCTTATAAAACAATTTAAATCAGAATCAGTCGTCGATAGCAGCGAGACCAGCCGGAGCAAGTCCTGCAGCCTTTGAAGCAGCATATGTCTTGTTAACAACAATCTTACCGGAGAGGATGTCTGCCTTGGCCTTATCAGCAGCTGCGATTGCACTTGCCTTGAGCTCTGAGTTAGCTGTTGAGTATCCTACACCTTCGTTAGCCATGTTCTGTGTGACAACGCCACCCTGCCATGTTCCGTTCTTGACCTTGTTGAGAGCATCGAGAGTTGAGTTCTCGACCATCTTGAGCATAGATGTGAGAACAGCTGACTTTCCTTCAGCATAGACACCGTCTGAATACTGGTCGGAGTCAACGCCGATAGCCCAGACGTTCTTTCCTGCAATTCTCTCTTCCTTAGCCTGGTTTATGACGCCGAGGCCAGATCCACCTGCTGCTGCGAACACACAGTAAACACCATTGTCATACATGTTCTTTGCAGCTGTCTTTGCAAGAGCCGGGTTACCCCAGTCGTTTACATAATAGTCTACGATTTCAGCATTCGGGAATACACTCTTGATACCTTCAATATATCCAATCTCGAACTTTGTGATTGTAGCACCAGCGACACCACCGACGAATCCGAACTTGGGATTAGCAATGCCGTCTTCCTTAGCCTGTGTTGCAGCAGCAACGCCGACAAGGTAAGAGCCCTGCTCTTCTTCATAGATATACTGGATGAGGTTATCTGTTTTGTTTAGATAGTCAACATCGACGATGATGAACTTCTGGTCAGGATAGAGTGCAGCAGCTTCCTGTGTTGCATCTGCCCATGTGAATCCTGTTGTGATGATAAGGTCCCAGTCCTGCTCTGCTGCGTTCTTCAGGTTAGGAAGATAGTCATCTGCTGTCTGAGCTGTAACATTCTGATAGAGTGTTCCTCTGCCTGCACCGTTGTCACCATAGAAAGCAAGCATTCCTCTCCATGCAGCTGCGTTGAAAGATTTATCATCAATACCAGTAGCATCTGTCAGGAGGACAGCCTTGATCTGTCCGTCTGTGCTTGCAGTAGCTTCCTTGCCACCATTAGCAAATACCATCAGACAACATAATGCCATCAAAACAATAGCCAATGTCTTTTTCATGTTAATTCTCCTTTTGTTGCGTTCATTGAACGTCTTTTTCATTGTAATGCAGTTTTTCTGTCTCACAAAGGAAAATTTATAGACAAAAAGAAGATAAAACGGAAAAAACTCAATACCAGATAAGCTCCCGCACATCTGTCTTACTTTGTGAAAATCATAAGAAAATCTCCCCCGGATCATTCCGGAGGAGAAACTATTCAATCACTCAGTCAATCAATCAGATAGTTGTGATTCTGCCCTGTGGTTCAGCATATTCTTCACCGATTGTTCCGCCGAGCCCCTGTGTGATGTATGTGATGATGACTTGGTTGTCAAGCATGATGCTGTTCAGGAGGAACTTGTTGTTGGCAAACATCGTGTATCCGTCGCCCATATCCTGGAGCATGTAGTTGTGAGAAGCAAGTGTATATGTCTTCTCTGGATCAATTGCAACCCATTCGCCGTTCTCTTCCACATATACGTCCTTGATTCTTCTCTCGCCTTCAACACCAACGAAGAGACCATCAGCATCTTTCTTGACACCAGATGGAATTGAGGAGTCGATTGTGTACTTGAGGCCACTCACCTGGAGGAAGCCACCGCTCTCGCCGACAGCGTTTCCGCCTTCAGCCTTTACAAGCTGAGTATTCATACTTCCAAGTTCAAGAGCATCAAGAATCTGCTGTCCTGTAGCTTCACACATACAGAGCATGTTGCCGTAAGGATGGACAGAAATCATGTTAGCTGTAGAGAGGTCACCCTTGTTGATGGCTGCGCGGATACCACCACCATTGACAAATGCAATCTGAGCGCCGGAGACATATCTGTAAGCATCTGCACAGAGGTCACCGATTGCTGTCTCCTGGTTTCTGACTGTCCTTGCACCAGTGGAATCTTTGATTGCAAGCTCAACATCAGAATGAGCGACAACAGCGTTGAGAGCATCTTCGTATTCAGCCTTGATTGAATCGATGTAAGCTGTGAAGTCTGCGTCCTTCTCATATGCGCTGATAAGCTCTGTCTTTACGCTTCCGTCTTTGCCGATTGTCATCTTACCGATGTTTGCAAGCTTTGTTCCTGTCTGTGTGAGGATAACATTCTTTCCGTCCTTGTCAGCGACAAGCTGGCTTTCCATGACAGTGTGTGAGTGAGCATCGATGACAGCATCAACACCTGTTGTGTTAGCAATAAGGTCAACTGATCTGTTAGGTTCGCTGTCCTCTTCAACTCCGAGATGGGTCACGAGGATGACAACATCAGCACCGAGAGATCTGACTTCGTCGATATATCCCTGAACTGTTGCATAGAGCTCATCGCCTGATGCGAAGTTGTAGACGAACTTACCATCTTCCATGAAGTATTTAGGAGTGGACTTTGTGAGGGTTTCAGGAGTTGAAACACCGATGAATGCTACCTTCAGGTAACCGAACTTCTCGATTACATAAGGAACTGTGTCAGCAAGGAGGTTCTCACCGTTTCCTGAATATGTAATTGTCGCATTGAGGTACTGTGCATTTGACTCATCAATGAGTTCAGAAAGTCTGTCCATGCCGTAGTCGAATTCGTGGTTACCGAAGACACAGAGGTCATAGCCGACTTCGTTCATGATGTCGACAAGGTATTCTCCCCTGCTCACTGTTCCGATGACATCGCCCTGGATAGCATCACCGGCATCAACGAGAAGAACGTCATTGCCTTCAGCAATCATTGCATTCTTGTATGCATAAAGACCTGCATATCCGATGTTCTCATCGATTCCGCAATGGACATCGTTTGTATAAAGAATAACTACATCTTTCTGAGCATCAAGTGCTTCTCTTGCACCCTGTGCAAATACCATTGTGACGCTGAAAATCATAACAAGCGCTACAAAGGCAATCCTCTTAAATCTGTTCATAATTTCCTCCGTTTCCATCCAGGAGACCTAATCCCCGGGAACAGGAACAACATTAATTATAATAGCCAAAAACCGGAACAGGCAAAACAAATCATCGTTATTTTCACATTATTTCAAGGGTAAGGAAAATGCCCCATACCGAAGCATGGGGGCAGTTTTGACAGTTTCGACTTATTTTTCACTCTCTAGAAGTGCAAGGATAAACGGTCCGACTCCCTTGAAGTCATCTGTGGCTATCTTTTCCTGTATGTAGTATTTGAATGAGCCATCACGGTACGGGTTACCGCCGAGTCCTGCAACAGAACAGATGCCTCCCAGATGGTATTCATCCTTATCTTTTGTCAAATACCTTTCTTTTATACCATCAATCGCCTTCTTTCCATATTCCAAATAAGCTTTGTCCAGGTAACCCAGTCTCACTCCCTTATAGAAGGAATAAGCAAACATACTTGTGGCACTTGTCTCAAGATAGTTGCCTACTCTATCCTGGCAGTCGGGAACCTGGTACCACATCCCGCTCTCATCCTGGAAAGGAAGAAGTGAGGAAGAAAGTTCCTTCACTATAGCGATGAGCTTCTCTCTCTCAGGGTTGTTCTGAGGTACGAAATCGAGCACATCAAGCACCGCCATCAGATACCATCCGATGGAACGTGACCAGAAGTGCGGACTGCAACCGGTCACCTCATTACTCCAACGCTGGCCACGGGACTCGTCGAATGCATGATAGAGAAGTCCTGTCTTGCTGTCTTTGAGGACACTGTATGTTGTAAGGAGCTGCTTTATTACATCCTCAACTTCTGCATTGTTTTTGTAACGTGTACCATATTCTGCATTGAAAGGGCCTTCCATGTAGAGGCCGTCAAGCCAGATCTGCCAGGGATAGATTTCCTTATGCCAATAGACACCGTTAAGGCACCTCGGCTGGGTCTCAAGCTGCTCGCGGAGGATATCTTGAGCCTTACGGAATCTCTCTTCTCCTGTTTTGTCATACAGGATGAAAAGAGCACGCCCCGCATTGATCTGATCAAGATTATATTCACCCTTACGGTATGTCTTTATACTCCCGTCCTCACCAATCATCGGATCATAGAGGGAATACACCCACTTTACAATTGAGTCATCATTATATTTTTCAGCAACAAGAAGGGAAGCAAAGAGCACAAGACCGTGCTCATAGTGCCACTTCATCATTCCACTGTGATATCTTTTACGTACGCTTTCGACTATTTCCTGAGATAAAAATGCCATCCTTTTTTCCTCCATACTTGTTTCAGTATCTTAAAAGGACGGCACATTTTGCAAACTCGACTTTGCATTATTCAGACTACCGGGTACGGATGTTTCCAGGCGGGAATCCTTTCACCTTTCTGAAGACACGGCAGAAGTATGCCTGGTCCTGGAATCCCGTAAGGGAGGCTATCTCGCTAATGGAGGATCCCGTTTCAAGAAGGAGCCTTGAAGCTATCTGTATACGGTACCTGTTAAGATAGTCCCACGGGCTTATTCCGATTTCTTTGCGGAAGATACGCGTAAGGTAGTCTTCGCTTATATTCACGGAGCCTGCTATCTGCCAGCGGGAGATTGAATAGGTTGCATTGCCGTTAAGATAGCAGATGGCCTTCTTGACGAGAATGGATGTAAGAGGAGGCAGAAGTTCCTCCCCTCCGAAGACAGCAACAATCCTGTTCACAAAGCCCTCGGCTTCAGTAATCGATGTATTCACAATCAAAACATTGGGCGTGGAGCTGAGAAGCTCAACCTCATCAAAATCGAACTTATCCTTGATAATCAGAATCGGAGTCTTCGTGAACTTTCTGTCCTTTCTGATTGCCTCAATCTTCTCCATGTCGATATCACGGAAGATGAAGAGAGGAGATTCCATCCCCTCCGGGATGTCTTCAAGTGTCTTTATCTCCTCAACAGGGGCGAACTCCTTAAGAATGGAGAGTGTCTCGACAAACGGGCCGAAGGAGTAGATGCATCCCTTTCCCTCCGTCGGGATTATCCCCTCAACCGCAGCCTTTACCGATATGCTGTCACCATCCAGTCCGAAGCATATGAAAGGCATATGCCTGACTTCTTTATGGTTCCGCAAGAGATTCATTACGATTCCACTTTGCTTGCTGATGCTCTTAGCGTTCCATGCTATCGAGGAGAAATGTGATATGTTGTTTATCTCTCGTATCACATCTTCATAGCTCATTTTTGTAACCGGGCCGTCAATCTCAATATTGTCATTTGTGTCGGTAATAAAGAGGACACCGTCACTTCCACCCTCTGTTGCATCGTCCTCAGAAAGTGAGGGATAAGGCAGGTAGACATCCAAAGAATCCCTTCCGAAGGAGAACTTCCCCCCCTGCATCAGGATAAGCTTCTCGGCATATTGCATTGTCGGAGTACTTGTGACTGTACTTGAAAATGCCCCGCCATGGAATTTGAGATCCACACGTGAAGGTTCAAGCCTTACTGTAAGGAAAATGTCATTACCAAAGAACATGATAAGGCATGAACATATTTCCTCAATGCTGTTTCTGTCGAAAACAACGGATGGAAGAAGTGCGGGAGCTATGACTGTAATTCCCTTCTCTTTGAGCACATCCGTCACATCAGAAAGCGGTAGATATGTTGTCTCAAGTGTTATGTCACCCTTCTCCACCGCACTGAGTTCCAAAAGATGCTCGGTCTTCACGATGGTGGAGAGAAGTTCGTCACTGTCTATCCCCTTCTTCTCGGAAAGGACCTTCTTTATATGGTCCAGAGGTTCTCTGAGTTCCTCTGTAATGTGGGCATAGAACTCGCTCGACTGCTTTTCAGCCTCCTCGGCCTTCTGGCTCTTTTCACATGCAATCGTGTAGAGGTCAATGGCCTGGAGTGAGGATGATATGTCAATCCTTATGTTCTCAATCATGCTTGCCGGACAGTCATTGTTTTTCAACAGCAGATAGCCAGCAAGCTCATTATCATAGTAGAGCGGTTCAACAACAAAGAGTCCCTTCTGTATTTCATAGGCCAGTTCCTCAGGATAGAGCAGATTCTGTGGGAACTCCTTTCCTGTGGTGAAGAGTTTTTCGTCCGAGAATCCCGTTTCAAGCCTGGACTTGTCATTCTCCCTGTAAGTAAAGAGGAAGGCCTTGTCAATCCCGAGGAGAGGGAAGTACGACTTCATTGCCTCCCCCAGCTCCATAAAGGAATGGACCTTCAGAAGTCTGTTTGTGAAACTGTTATGACTGTTGTTTATTTCCCTCTGACGGTAGCTCCTGGCAGCACTCACCTTGACGGAGGTTTCCATCATGATTTCATGAAGGAGCTCCATTTCGCTTATGCTGATCTCCCTTTCGGGGAAGAGCTTACGGCAGAGCTTGAGCGCAGAGAAGAAGAACTTCATCGTGCCGTCATGCTTTGCATACCTCCAGCACAGTTCATCATACTTGTTCCTGTTCTGCTGTGTGATAGTCTCTCCGTTGATGAATATACTTCTAACTATCTCAAGATATACCGAGGCATTATCACCATGACTCAGACGGAGATTAATCCACCTCTCGAAATCTTCAAATGATGTGATCTCATCCTTCACCATCTCATCATTGCCGTAGGACTCCGGGCAGCCGCAACTCCTGCGGTAGATGGCAACTGTCGGAAGCGAAAGCGATGAACGAACTTCCCCCGGTTCATCCTCCATCTCACGTATGGTCTCGAAACTGTATTCGACCATATCCTTGACAGGAAGCCTGACTGTGGTCAACTCCGTCGATGATAGAAAAGCTTCCGGGGAGTCATTGAAACCGGCGATTGCGATATCATCCGGTATATGATATCCCTGTCCCTCAAGATACTTTGATGCCAGGAAGGCCATAATGTCTGAAGAGGCGATAATTGCATCAAAATCAGTCTTCGGACTCTTATGGTTCTTTAGTATAATCTCCTGGATGGCCTTGTCCCCGTCATACCACGTAAACGGAGAGGAGACCAATGTCGGATCATATTCAATGCCATGGTCACAGAGGCAGTCCCTGTACGCCTCAAACCTCGAATAGGCCGAGTCATGGTTTTTCGGCCCTTGCAGGAATACGATACGTCTGTAGTTGTGAACACAGATGAAATGTTCCACCATCCTGTACACACCCGTGTAGGCATCATAGCTGACAGACGGTACTCCCGGGACATCAATACCGAGGGAGACAACCGGGATCTTCTCACTGAGCTGTTTCGTCCACTCCCCTACGTCCTTCCATGACACCTCGCTAGCAAGCGTACTTCCCCAGACAACAGCACCATCAAGGTTGCAGCTGTCGGCGTAGCGGAAAATGACATTACGCAGATGCTCATCATCCTTTTTGTAGTTTAATCTTCCTCCGGGAAGCACAAATACAGTATGGTCTGTGTAGTGACGGGATTCCTCATTTACGGTTTCCCATAATCTCAATCCTGTTCCCCGATGAAGGTTAGCCCCCAGATATCCTATCCTCTTCGCCATATCACATCCTTTAATGAAATTTTAACGTTTTTATCCCGGTAAAGGCAAAAAGATTTAATCGATTTAATATAAAAAATTACAGTTTTATCGGAATTTAACAAAAAAATATCGGTACTGTATCCCCCCTAAGTATATTCTATACTTAACAACTACGCATCAAAGAGGATTTTACGATGAAAGAATTCATGGATAAGGATTTCCTTCTGGAAACTGAAACAGCAAAGACACTCTTCCACAAGTATGCGGAAGATGCTCCTATTTTCGACTATCACTGCCATCTCATTCCACAGCAAATTGCAGAGAATGCAAGATTTACAACCATCACCGATGCATGGCTCGGCGGAGACCACTACAAGTGGAGACAGATGAGAACATGCGGCTTCGATGAAAATCTCATCACAGGCAATGCAGACCCCTATGACAAGTTCATGGCATGGGCAGAGACAATGGAAAACCTGATCGGGAACCCGCTTTATCACTGGACACACCTTGAGCTCCAGCGTTACTTCGGTATCAAGGATGTCCTCAACAGAAAGAATGCAAAGAAGATCTACGACGAGACAAACGAAAAGCTGAAGAATGACCCTGAACTCTCCGTATGGGGTATCATGAAGAAGTTCAATGTCTATGCTGTAGGCACAACGGACGATCCGGCAGACTCACTCGAATGGCACATAAAGATCAAGAAGGACGGGAAGTGCCCGGCAAAGGTAATTCCTTCCTACAGACCCGATAAGGCTCTCAATATCGACAAACCTGACTTTGCATCTTACATAGAGAAACTCGCATCTTCTGCCTCAATGGAGATAAAGAGTGTTGACGATGTCGTATCCGCCCTTGAAAAGAGACTCGACTTCTTCGTGGAGCTCGGATGCAAAGCTTCAGACCACGCACTCATGACATGCCCGCATACATTCTGGGACGGGAAGAAGGTAAATGAAGTCTTTACAGCAAAGCTTGGCGGGCAGGAACCGTCTGCCGAGGAAATCGATGCATACAAGACTTATGTCCTCACGGCATTGGCTAAACTCTACCACAAGAAAAACATCGCAATGCAGCTTCACTTTGCATCCATCAGGGACAACAACAGGACCATGTATGTAAAACTCGGACCTGACACAGGCTATGATGCATCATACGATGAGACACTCGCTTATGGCGTGAGTGCATTCCTCGGCAATCTCTCCGAAACAGACGAAGTGCCGAAGACCATCCTCTACACACTCAACCCGAAAGATTACTATCCTCTCGGAACATTGATGGGATGCTACCAGGGAGATGGCATGAAGGGCAAAATCCAGCTCGGCTCCGGATGGTGGTTCTGTGACCACAGGGACGGCATGGAGGAGCAGATGAAGACTCTCGCCAACCTCGGCTCGCTTCCTGCATTCATTGGCATGCTGACAGACTCACGCTCCTTCCTCTCCTACTCTAGACACGAATACTTCAGACGTATCATGTGCAACCTGATCGGCAACTGGGTGGAGAATGGAGAAGTCCCATACGACGAGGAGAATCTCGGAAGAATCGTAAGAGCCATCTCGTTCGACAATGCCAAGAAGTATTTTGAAGGCTGATTATCCATATAAATATATCAGGAGGCTTGCTGTCCGGCAGGCCTCTTTTTTGCCCTCTTGTGTAGTGTTACGTATTAGTGAAAGTTGCATTTTGTTGCATTTTATTAATTTTTTCCTTTGCAACTCAGAAATATGGGGTTAGAATCAGCTTATAATTCTTTCAATACATACACACAAAGGAGAATAATGTATGGAAAAGTTCTTCAAACTTAAGGAACACAAGACCACAGTTAAGACTGAGATCATGGCCGGAATCACAACATTCATGACAATGGTCTATATTCTCGCTGTTAACCCTGGTATTCTTTCAGCTTGCGGCATGGAGTTCTCAAAAGTCTTCTCAGCTACAGCTATCTCATCTGCCATCGCATGTCTCGTAATGAGCTTGGTTGCTAACCTCCCGTTCGCTCTCTCAGCAGGTATGGGTATCAACGCATTCTTTGCTTATACAGTATGTCTCGGCATGGGCTACAGCTGGCAATTTGCCCTTACAGCAGTATTTGTTGAAGGTATCATCTTCATCCTTCTCACACTCTGCAACCTCAGAGAAGCAATCGTCAACAGTATTCCTGAGAACCTCAAGAAGGCAATCGGAGCAGCTATCGGTCTCTTCATCGCTTTCATCGGTCTCCAGAACTCAGGTATCGTCATCGTTGACCAGAGCACAATCTGTGCACTCAACCCGGCATGGATTACTTCTCCAGCTTGTATCCTCACAGTCATCGGACTCTTCATCACAGGTATCCTGGTGGCAAGAGGTGTCAAGGGCGCTCTCCTTATCGGTATAGTTGTTACAACAATCATCGGTATCCCGTTCGGCGTCACAACATACAACGGTGGATCATATCTCCCATCAGCTCCATACTTCTTCAACTTTGAGTTCGGAACAATCTTCCAGAGCGGAAAGACAGTCTTCGACTTCATCATCGTTATGTTCACTTTCCTCTTTGTCGATATGTTCGATACAGTCGGTACACTCATCGGATGTGCTGGTAAGTCAGGTATGGTCCGTGAAGACGGAACTATTCCTAACTGTAAAGAAGCTCTCCTCGCTGATGCTATCGGAACAACAGCAGGTGCTATCTTCGGTACTTCAACAATCACAACATTCGTTGAAAGTGCTTCCGGTATCGCAGAAGGCGGAAGAACAGGTCTTACATCTCTCACAGTTGCTATCCTCTTCCTGCTCTCTCTCTTCCTTGAGCCACTCTTCGGATCAATCCCAAGTGCAGCAACAGCTCCGGCTCTAATCATCGTTGGTGTCATGATGATCACTCCTGTCAAATCAATCGACTTCGAAGACTTCACAGAAGGCATCCCGGCATTTATGTGTATCCTCATGATGGTTGTTACATACTCCATCAGTAACGGTATCATGTTCGGTGTCATCTTCTACGTTGTCCTCAAGGCACTCAGCGGAAAGGCAAAAGAAATCAACGTTCCTACATGGATTCTCTTTGCTCTCTTCGTTGCAAAGATTGTTGTCAACACAATCTAAAAGAACAATGAGTTTTTATCCGCAGGTTTAATGGCCTGCGGTTTTTTATTCCCTAAATTTCGACATTCTTTGTAGATTGTGTGGACTACGCAACAAAAAGCAACAAAATTTCTAGCTTTTTAGAGAATAGGTATTATCATTTAAATACAAAAGGAGAATAATTCATGAACAAATTGACTGCGCGCAATCTGATTGAAGCATCAATGGGGAGAGAGGAATGCGATCTCGCCATTAAGAATGCACAGGTTGTTG
>CAVHPV010000010.1:0-44062 GCA_963638045.1 Faecalibacterium sp. CAG:74
TCCTGGCCACCTGCGGGAGCAAGAGGATGGATGAGTTCGGGGTTTTTAGTGTACAGAAGCCCGATTCCCCTCGGACCGTTTATCTTATGAGCAGAGAAGGATGCACCATCCACGTCCCATTCTCTCAAGCAGAGTGAAGTCTTTCCTAGTGCCTGGACAGAGTCGGAGAAGAAGAGAATCTTCTTTCTTGTTTCCTTCTCATATTCTCTAACTGTTTTTACAAGCTCTTTGACAGGTTCTATTGCTCCTGTGACATTGTTCACGCTCATGATGAAGACAGCCTTGGTGTCCTCTGTTAATGAGGCTTTCAGCTCTTCAGGGGAGACAAAGCCTCCCCGGGCACGGATAGTGACTACATTCCAGCCAAACTTCTTGAGTATCTTTGCCCATGATTGCACTGCCTCATGTTCTATTCTCGAAATTATCACAGTGCCTTTCTCTAACCACATAAGTGTCTGAAAAAAGAGTGCGATAGACTCGGTTGCACCACTTGTGAAGATAAGATTATTGCTCTCTACGCCGAGCATTGAGGCTATTGACTGTCTTTTCTCTTCAAGAAGGGTACGCGCTTTCACGCCGAGACGGTGATTGGAAGATGGATTACCGGTCACTTGTGTTGATACTCTTTCATACTCTTTTAAAGCAAGAGGGGAGATTGGTGTTGTGGCCGCATTGTCAAAGTAAAATTCCATAGGGAAATTTTCGTCATAATTAAGACTTTGGTCTATAGCCCTTTCTTTTATATTGGAAGAAAGAACACAATTAAGTAAAATGGCGGTATGAGAAAACTATTTGATTCGACCTTGTCCGGAGACAAGACAACAGAAGTGTTCATCATGGACTCTATAGAGGAACTCAGTAAGCGTGTCTCCTCTCTTCGATCATATATAATCGTTACAGATACAAATACGGCCGTCTATTCTCCAGATAAGGAGAGGATGCTTGTCCTTGAGAGTGGGGAGCAGAACAAGACGATGGGGAGCGTTGACAGGATATTATCTTTTGCTATGGATAATAATCTTGCTCGCGACAGCTGGTTTATCGCAATCGGCGGTGGTGTCGTCTGTGATATGACAGCACTGGCATCCTCACTCTACATGCGGGGCTGTCATCTTATTCTGTGCCCGACAACGCTACTATGCATGGTCGATGCAACGCTCGGAGGAAAGACTGCAATAGACTACAGAGGGACAAAGAATCTTGTTGGAACATTCTACCCGGCAGACGAGGTGATTATCGCATCCGATACTCTTTCTTCTCTCAGCGATGATGATTTTCTCTCGGGGATGGGAGAAGTTGTAAAACATGCATTCCTTTCACATGACAACGAGCTCTATGACGAGCTTATCACCCACAGGGATGAGATAATCCGAAGGGATAGAAAGGAGATGGAAAAGATTGTGGAACTTTCCCTTCTTGTAAAGAAGGATTACATCGAGCGTGATCCGAAGGAGGAGAAGGGGATAAGAAGTGCTCTTAATTTCGGCCATACCTTCGGTCACGCACTGGAAAGTATCACCCACTATTCGGTCAGCCACGGGGAGGCAGTTGTCTGGGGAATGGAGAAGGCACTCACCGCCGGTCTTTTATTGGGAATAACAAGAGAGGATTTCTATCTCTGGGCTATCAACCTTATCAGCATCTATCCTTTCAAATGTAGTTATCGCGTCAAGAAGGAAGACTATAAAGCATTTCTTGATGCAACTAAGAAAGACAAGAAGAAAAGTGGTGGAGTCACCCGGTTTGTCTTCCTCTCAGACAGAGGGGAGATTGTGCTTAAGCCCCTTTCCGATGACCAGATTCTGGCCTTACTTGTTTGAAAGGAGAAATTCCGTAAAGTTGTCGAGCCTCTCTGTCACATCTTTTCTTAATGCCTTAAGCCATCTTTGGGGAATTGCACTGTAGCCGAACCTGATGCCGGAGAGCCCTCCCGTGATGGAAGCAATCGTATCGGAGTCCCCGCCATCATTGACAGGTCCTGTGATACTCTCCTCAAAAGTTGGCTTATCGAGATAGTAGAGGGCATTGTTCCATGTATTGACTATATAGCCTGTAGGTTCCATGAGAGTCCATTTTAAATCTAGAGTACAGGAACCAGAGAGAAGTAGTTGCACAAGATTGTAGTGGGCAGTGATAATGCGTGAGACTGCCGTGCTTGGATGTGTGATTTCACTTTGCTCAATACAGTATTCAAGGGAGCCATAAAGTGCGGTAGGGAGATTCCGCATCAAAGAGCCGTTACCCTGTTTCTCTTCTTCAATTGGAATGTAGTCACCATTTCTCTTATAGTAGGAGAGGGCCTCATATATCTGGTTTCCGATATCATCCGGGCCACCTTCAAACCATGAAATAAATCCTTTTACAACATTTCTCTTGAAGAGTTTTCTGTCTTTTGTGTCCTCAAGTGCCTTCATGACGGCAAGTGACATCTCTGTGTCGTCAGTCGGGTCTCCAGGCTTGAGGCTTAGCCAGCCACCACCGATGATATCTTCAAGAAAACCGTATTTCTTCTTGATTTCATCTTTTGCCATGAACTCTGTTGTGGCACCCATAGTGTCGCCGATATATGCTCCGTAGAGACCACCGCGTATTCTGTCATATAAGATATCTTTATCCATTTTCGTCTTCCTGAAGATAGTATAGCATATGAACAAAAGAATATAAAAAGCTGGATTTATTATGGAGGAGAAATACCATGAGAGTGAAGTATGAGATAATGGTGAATGAGTTCGAGCGGGTTCTGGATAAGTATGGAATAACAGGGGAGGACGGACATATCGCTGCCACTCTCTTTGCAAATGCTTCCCGGGACGGTGTTTACTCGCATGGTCTTAACAGGTTCCCCACATTCATCAAATACATAACCGATGGGGATATAAAACCAGATAAACGTGCTGTCAAGGTTTCTTCCTTCGGGCTTTTTGAACGCTGGGACGGAGAGCAGGGTCCGGGCAACCTCAATGCGTACATATGTACGAAGCGGGCTATAGAGCTGGCTAAGGAAAATACTGTCGGCATAGTTGCCCTGGGCAACACCAACCATTGGATGAGAGCCGGTAACTACGGCCTGATGGCAGCTGAAAGCGGTTGTGTAGGAATTATGTGGACAAACACAATGCCGAATATGCCGGCATGGGGAGGAAAAGATGCCAGAATTGGCAATAACCCGATAGTTTTTGCCGTCCCTCATAAGAATGAGCCTGTTCTTCTTGATATCGCCATGTCGATGTTTTCCTATGGGAAGCTTGAGACGTTGATGCTTGAAGGGAAAGAGACTCCTATCGATGCAGGCTATGACAAAAAAGGCAATGTCACCAGGAAGCCTGAGGATGTGATAGAAAGCAGAGAAGTTTTCCCCATCGGCTACTGGAAGGGATCCGGGCTCTCGATAGTTCTGGATCTTATTGCCTCTATCCTCTCCGGGGGTGACACAACAAGGATGATTGGGCTCCGGCCGGGTGAGACAAAGCTTTCCCAGTTATTCATGTGCATAGACCTCTCCAGATTCCCAGACAGGGAGGAGATGGAAAAGAAGATAACAGATACTCTTGCCGATATCAGGGCATCTGTCCCACTTGATGACAGGCACCCTGTCCATGCTCCCGGTGACGGAATGATGAAAATCAGGGAGGAATCCATGAGGGATGGTGTTCTTGTTGATGAGGGAAAGTGGAAGACACTTCTGGAGCTTTAATTTGACTGGCAATACATGAACCTTTTCGGGACAAATTAGATCTGGAAAAGAGAGGGGCAATGTATTACCCTGGTTAGGATGATTGGATTAGCAGAAAGTGGGGGTGGTCTTGCCCGGAGACTTGTTTCAAATTTGACAATCGGTACACAGTACAGCCTTGTTGACCTGGCACTTCTTTTAGGTGTCAGCGAGGAGGCTGTGAAGAGAAAAGGGGTTCTGACAAGGGTAAATTCGGATGCCCAACTACTTCTGATAACACTTGAGAAGGACAAATACTCCACTCCAGAATATGTTGACCATATAGAAGGAACGACTGTTTTTTGGTCCGGACAGAATAGGATTAAATCCACAGAAAACAATCTGCTGAATGGAACCCATGATACATTTATCTTCATCCAGCAGAGACGTCACAGTCCCTATATCTACTATGGGCGTGCCCTCCCGATCAGAATGAACATAAGCAAAGTTATTGATGTTCCATCTCATGTCATATTTGACCTTCCGGAGTATGCTGCACTAACCGGGGAGGTTGGTTCTTCGATAGATTATCCTGAAACTCAAGCTGTCGCAGATATCCATGTTGAATATGGAGTTAACTCTCCTCTCCTCACTGAAAAGGAAGTCGTGGCAAGGATTAGAACAGCCCAGACTGATTACAGAAACAGGGTTCTCTCATTTTGGGACAACAAATGTGCTGTGACAGGTGTTGATGATACAAAATGGCTGATTGCAAGTCATATCAAACCATGGCGTGAAGCAACAAACGAAGAAAGGGTAGATCCCAGAAATTCTCTCCTCCTGACTCCTAATTATGATAAGCTCTTTGACCGCGGAGTTATCTCATTTTCGCCCTCAGACGGAAAGATAATATTGCCTGAACAATTGTCGATGAGGATGTGGAGCAATCTGAGTAAGTTGAATATAAATGAGGATACTCACTTGAGAAAGGTGCCAGACGGAGTCGGGGAATTTCTTGAATATCATAGAAGGTATGTTTATAACTTTGAACCGACAGACAGGTTGACCAACGAGGAGTTCCTGGAAGATGTCGTTGTTAGGGGACTGGCATAAAAATCGGTGTTGTTGTCTCCAGCTTTCGTGACTAAGATGATTTCTATGGAACTCCCTCTTCTCTTTACCATCGGACTTTTTGCGGCATTCCTTCAGAGTGCCATAGGATTTGGTGCAGCAATAATGATGGTTAATATACTACCTCTCTTCATTGAGATGGGAAGTGTCATTGCAGTGACCCAGGTCACATGCATTATCTTTCCTATGTACATACTTATAAGGAGATGGAGAAAACTAAGGATGGATGTCCTTTTGCCTCTTCTTATCCCGGCCCTTATCTGTACTGTGATTGCAACAAAGCTCTCTGTTGGGCTTGATACTTCCACAATGAAGTTTATGCTGGGTGTTCTCTTTGTGCTCCTTTCGGCTTACTTCATGTTTATTTCCGAGAAAATTTCCATAAAGCCCACTAAGCTTAATGGTACTGTCACAGGCGCTGTTAGCGGTGTGCTGGGCGGAATGTTTGTTGCGGGTGGCCCTCCTGCCGTACTCTATCTTGCTCCCGCACTTGAGGATAAGGATGAGTATGTGGCGACCATACAGGTCTATTTTCTTGCACTCAATCTCCTGAGTTTTCTTACTCGTGTCTTCTCTTCTGCTGTAAGTGCTCTCGATATGAGGAGGGCGGTAGTGACAACTCTCGGAGCACTCATAGGTGCTTATTCAGGTTTAAGGTGTACAAAGAATATGAAGGGAATACTCTTGAGGAGGTTCATCTACGCCTTTGTTGGATTCAACGGGATTCTGATGATTCTCAGCGAATTGCTTTGACAATTCCTGATTGTCGCTTATATTCACTATTGGAGGAGGAGTTGCTATGTGGGAAAAACTGCCACAGAAAGAGAAAACTGAATACAGGAAAATGATTCTTGCTTTTGCAAGCCTGACAGAGATGTTCAACCAGAAGAATGAGGAAGCAGAAGCGATAGTTCCTGTCCTGAATTCAAAATACCAGGAAAAGGTATTCCATAGGGTTTTCAATGCTGTTGTGGAGGATATTGGGAACACATCCTACGATGCGTCAATTAATGCGGACAGGAAATACCTTGTCGGTCTCAAGACATTCAACTTGAAGTCCGGGGAACAGAAGATAGCACAGTTCAAAGCCAATCATAATGAATGGGCTGATGATTTCAATCTTATAAACAGAAATGCTCATAACAGTGACGGGTCACTTAAGACTAAAGAGGAGATTAACGATACCAACAGAGATATCTATCTCCGGATAGCAAAGAGAATAGCCGAGCTGAGAAATACAAGGATAATGTCCTCAAGAGAGAATCTCAGGGGGTTTGATATTTCCAAATGCAATAAAGAGGATATTGAATCTGTTTACCATGTGCTTATGCCGGCCAATGAAAACAAATCTCCGTTCATTGAGGTGGGGGAAATATCATATGATCTGATAAATGTAGACAATATCAGAATCAGAGGCTGTTCTAACGCAAAGACTCCGGGTAATTTTACATTCACGGACGGCAATCATGAGTATCGCTTTACTGTGGCAGACAGCCAACTTTTGATGAATTTTAGAAATAGACAGATCATTGTTGAAACCTGGCCTGTAAAGTATGCAGATGATGCCTATGAGATTTTTGCTGGTTTGGCAGACAGGTTATACAAAGAACCTAAGGAGGAATCTTACAGCTGGCTGATTACTAATAAGGATGGAGAAGTTGAGCTGTTCTCAGGCTTTAACAGTTTCTACGGAGTCGGATCAAAGCTGTCACAGAATGACAGAGAGAAGAAGATTGAGAAGTTTGAAAAGGATTTTGGCTGTGATCTTAATGGTTTTAAGTCTATATTCAGAAACCAGTTGGAAACTTTCCTACTTGATAGGAACATTGATAAAACGAAGAAAGTTGAAATCAGAAATGACCTTATGGGGAAGGCCTGCGAAATTGAAAATGAGGAACTTGAAAAACGACTGTCCAAGTTGCTGTACAGACCGGCTGATGAGGTTTACATTCCGCTCCCCAATGCACGTCGTTTCCATACCGAACATCCAGATTTCTTTGTGAAGGGTGGAATAAAATTTGACGGAAGCCATCTTACCCAGTCTCCGGAGGAACGCAAGTTCAAACTTATCTTTGAGCCGTCAAAAAATTCCATAGATGCCTATATTGCAGAAGACTCCGGAAAGGCTATCGAATCAAGTGATAGCATGAAAATACTTGGGGAGTGGATACTACGGAAAGTGTTCCAGCTGAAAGAATATGAGCCTCTGACAGTTCAGAAGCTTAATGAAGTTGGAATCAATGGAATAAGGCTTTCCAAGATTGAAGACTCGGATGATATTCATCTGCACTTTATCTGGATTGATAAGGATAATCTTCCCACTGATTATTGGGAATGAGAATCTTTGGAAAACTTTTCAAGGTTTGGATTGATAAAAATAGCGGCGTGCCGCATAATAAGCACATGGACAAGAATAAATACACATGTGCTTCTTTTTTTGCCGGTGTCGGCGGAATTGAACTTGGGTTTAAGCAGGCAGGATTTGAGACTGTTTATGCAAATGAGTTTGACCCGTTTGCGGCAGAGACATATAAACTTAATTTCCCTGATGCTCAGTTTGATCCTAGGGATATTCACCAGGTACAACCGGAGGAGATCCCTGATTTTGATATACTTCTTGCGGGATTTCCCTGTCAGGCTTTCTCAGTCGCCGGCTACAGAAAAGGCTTTGAGGATGAAAAAGGGCGAGGTAATCTGTTCTTCGAACTTGTGAGGATAATGAAGATAAAGAAACCACGTATTGCGTTCTTTGAAAATGTGAAAAACCTTGTCGGCCATGATAATGGAAATACATTCAGGGTTATCTGTGACGCTCTTGATGCTCTTGGTTACACACATACCGAACAGGTGCTGAATGCTGATCAATATGGTAATGTTCCGCAGAACAGAGAGAGAATTTATATAGTTGCATTCAGACAAGAGGAAGACAAAAAGAATTTTGAGATGCCTTTGCCTGTCCCTCTTTCGAACACAATCAGAGATGTCATAGATTTTGAGAACAGTGTGCCTGAAAAGTATTATTACAAGAAGGAGAAGTGCTGCTTCTATGATGAACTTGTCGAGGCAATGAAGAATCCTGAAACGATATATCAATGGAGGCGGAAGTACGTCAGGGAGAACAAGTCTAATGTTGTTCCGACCCTTACTGCAAATATGGGAGAAGGCGGTCATAACGTGCCTCTCATCCTCTCAAATGACGGAAGAATCAGAAAACTCACACCGAGAGAATGTTTCAATGTCCAGGGTTACCCTGAAGACTTCAAGCTTCCATCTCAAGCAGACTGTAGGCTGTATAAGCAGGCTGGTAACTCTGTTGTAGTACCAGTTATCAGAAGGATAGCAGAGAACATTAAGATTGCAGTTGATAAGACGGATGCTTTTGTTGGGGACTTTGAAATATCACTAACAAGGAATCAAATGGTAACAATAAGGGAAATAATGGCTAATTACATTAAAATTGCTAAATACAAAGATGCCTGTCTTGCCGTTCTCCTTCAAGTTGAGAAACAAGAACAGGCGAGAGCCAGAGCAATGGAGACGTAGGATTAAGTGGAAATCTGCATATCAGACCTGAATGAGCTTGTGGGTTTTATTTGATTTTCTGCTTCTATCTCGGGATGAGTCCTGGCGTAAAGTAAAAGAAGTGGGAGATATGTACGAAGCAGATTTTTTGTTTTTTCTGAATCTTTGGGAATAATATTGACTATCTGATAGACTTGTAGAAAACTGTAATGGATATTTTTTTAGATATATAAGCAGTATTCTGTTTGGTTCGGAAGGTTCATTTTCTGAATGATGAAATTTCTGTTTTAGGCTGGAATATTATATTTTGTATAAATTCTTTATAGCTTGATTATTGATGAGTCGTTTATAAGGAGGGAATTATGACAGGCACTGAACGTCAAAAAAAAATAATTGAACTGGTAAGTAGAAATAAAAGTGTTCAGATTCTTGATTTGACTGAAATTTTTGGTGTTTCGGTCATGACAATCCGGAGAGACTTGGCCGAACTGGAAGAAAAAAAATATGTAAAGAGGGTGTATGGCGGGGCTGTTTTGAATGAGGAGGAGCTGAATAAACCGTACTTTCCGCGTGCTGCAATTAACAGTCATGTTAAGGATTTAATAGCCCGAAAAGCAGCTGAACTCATTAAGGACGATAATACAATTATCCTTGACTTGGGAACTACAGTGTTGCAGGTTTCTAAACATCTTGAGGATAAAAATGAACTGACAGTAATTACTTGTTGTATTCCGGTAATTGCTGAATTAGAGAAATATCCCAATATCACCGTATATACTTTGGGTGGAGAATTAAAACGGGATAATCATGCTTTTCTTGGCGTAAATACAGAAGAGGAGCTTGAGAAGTATTGTGCCGATATAGCCTTTATCGGGGTTGCTGGTATTTCCTTTGATTTTGGTTTGACCAACTACTATCATCAGACAGCGTCTCTATGTAAAAAAGTTATGAGACAATCAAAAAAGGTTGTTCTACTGGCTGATAGTTCAAAGTTTAATAAAGCAAAACCAGCCGTTGTTGGTTCTTTAAAATGTATCAATACAATTATTACGGATAACGGTATTCCTGATGCTTATTTGAAGTATTTTGAGGACAATGGAATCGAAGTTATATGTGTAGAAAATAAAGAAAATGGTTAACTTTCAAACATTTCTTGTTGATGTTAATTAAAAGTTAATAAAAAGTTTGACAAATAATGTTCTTGATTTATGCTTAACTTATCAAAAAGGAGTTATGCATGAGAAAGGATATAAGAATCTGTCACGCGGTCAAAAAATATGGGAACAATGTAATTATCCCTGATTTGAACCTTTACGTTAAAGAGGGAGAGTTCTTTACTCTCCTGGGACCGTCCGGATGTGGAAAAACAACACTTTTGAGAATGATTGCCGGTTTCAATAGTATTGAAGGTGGCGATTTTTATTTTAACGATACAAGAATCAATGACATGGATCCTGCCAGAAGAAATATTGGTATGGTCTTTCAAAATTATGCGATATTCCCTAATTTGACTGTGCGTAAGAATGTTGAATTCGGTCTGAAAAATAGAAAACTGCCAAAGGCTGAGGTTAAAGCTCAGGCTGAAAAGTTCATGGCTTTGATGCACGTGGATGAATATGCAGATAGATTGCCCGAACGGTTGTCCGGTGGCCAGCAACAGCGTGTTGCTCTGGCAAGAGCGTTAGCAATAACTCCAGATGTATTACTTATGGATGAACCTCTGTCAAACCTTGATGCAAAACTCAGAGTTGAAATGAGGACGGTTATTAAAGAAATTCAGAACGAGGTAGGAATAACTACAGTATATGTTACTCATGACCAGGAAGAGGCTATGGCTGTATCTGACAGAATTGCTGTGATGAAAGGAGGGGTCATTCAGCATGTTGGTACACCAAAGAATATATATCAAAGGCCGGCGAATCTTTTTGTAGCCACATTCATTGGACGAAGCAATGTTTTGGATGGCCGTCTTGTGGTTGTTGATGGTAAGACTTATATTACAACAAAATGTGGCTATCGTGTTGAAATAAAAGGAGTAAAACAGGCACAAAAGAGAAATCAAGATGTCAAATTATCTATAAGGCCAGAAGAGTTAAAACTAACATCTGTGGATGGAGAAGGAATTGAGGCGACCATCAAGAGTTGTATCTTTCTCGGCCTTAACACGCATTATCGCGTAACTCTTACAACAGGAGAGGATGTTGAGATAATCCAGGAATCTTCAATTGATTCAATTATTGAAAAGGGAACAAGAATAAAGCTTGCAATTAATACGGATAAAGTAAATGTGTTCACAAATGATGGAACCGAAAACATCCTTGAAGGTGTTATTAATGATAATGTTGAAGGAGAGGAAAAATGAGACTCGCGAAACGTAAGTTTGATATTTGGGGCATTGTCTCAATCGTACTTTTCCTTTTATTCATGCTTTTCCTGATATATCCGTTATTTGGAATAATGAAGCAGGCTGTATATCAGGATGGAAAGTTCTCTTTTGGGCAGTTTAAAAAGTTTTTCAGTCAGAAATATTATACGAATACGATTTCCAACAGTATAAAGGTTACTCTTGCGGTGACACTTTGCTCGCTTCTTGTTGGAATTCCAATGTCGTATTTTTACTCTTTCTATAAACTAAAGCTTTCAAAATTAATTTTCACAGTCAGCATTCTTTGCTGTATGAGTGCACCTTTCCTTGGTGCATATTCTTGGATTTTATTATTGGGAAGAAGTGGTGTTATTACTACTTTCTTCAAAGAAAATCTCGGAATTAATATTGGTAATATTTATGGCTTTGGTGGAATTTTGCTTGTTCAGACATTGAAATTTTTCCCTCTTGTTTTCATATACATGAATGGTGCATTCAAGAATATTGACAACACTCTTATGGAGGCTTCTGCTAATTTGGGATGTGTGGGTTTGAAGAGGCTGTTCAGGGTGGTGTTGAGTCTGGTTATGCCGACTGTATTGGCTGCATCCCTATTGGTGTTCATGAGGGCTTTTGCCGATTTCGGGACTCCTGTCGTGATAGGTGAGGGATATATGACGTTCCCGGTCCTGATTTATAGAGAGTTTGTGAATGAGAATGGGGCTGATTTCGGTTTTGCCTCTGCTATTTCAGTCATTGCAATAGTTGTGACGGCTTTGGTTTTTTTTCTCCAGAAATGGGCAACAAGAAAATTTAGTTTTTCAATTAATTCTTTACACCCAGTTGAGAAGAAGGAGGCGGAAGGTATAAAGGGATTCTTGATGCACCTGTATTGTTATGTAGTTTGTTTTGTGGCCTTTATGCCTCAGGTGTTCATTATTTATCTATCATTCAGAAAAACTAATGCTGCAGGAACAATATTCCTTGAAGGATATTCTCTGGATAGTTATAAAGCAGCTTTGAACAGGCTTCTAGTGAGGTCTATGACGAATACTGTAAAGCTGGGTGCTCTGGCATTATTCTTCATTATTATCATTGCTATATTAATTGCTTACCTGACAGTAAGAAGAAAAAATTTGCTGAATGATGCCATCGATACATTCTCAATGATTCCCTACATCATGCCTGGAGTTGTTATAGGTATTGCGCTTCTGACTGCATTTGGTCATAAACCAATTAAACTGACCGGAACATTTACAATTATGCTTCTTGCTGTGGTGATCAGACGTCTTCCTTATACAATAAGGTCTGCTACTGCAACATTAGCCCAAATTCCAATGAGCATAGAAGAAGCGGCTATAAGCCTTGGAGCTACAAAGATGAAAACTTTGACAAGGATTACAGTTCCGATGATGAGCAGTGGCATCCTGTCAGGTGCAATATTGAGCTGGGTAGCAATTCTTACTGAAGTATCGAGTGCAATAATCCTTTATAACAATAGAAGTATAACCATGACTATTTCGGCTTATGTCGCAATAACAAGAGGTAATGAAGGGATGGCTGCCGCTTTTGCTGCCATATTAACAATCATGACAATTGTATCTCTGATTGTCTATTTGAAGGTAAGTAAGTCTGAAGACATCAGACTTTAAATAAAAAAGGAGAAAAAAATGAAAAAACTAGGGATTTTGGTTTTGGTTGCTTTGATTGCCATTACGGGTGTCTTTGCCAGTGGATCTAAGGAAGACACATCTGTTGAGACTGGTATTGGTGATACACTTGTCATCTACACCTCAAATACGGAGGCTGAGATTGCTGCTATGACAGCACCATTTATGAAATTGTATCCTGATGTAAATATCGAGATCGTAAATGGTAGTTTTGGCGAGTTGTTTGCACGTCTGCAGGCTGAGAAAGATGATCCCGTTGCTGATATAATGCTGGGAGGACTCTCATCCACTGATGGCGATAAATATGCTTCATATTTTATGAATTATACTTCTTCGCATAATGACGAACAGATTTCCCCTATGACCAATGGATATTACAGCGTCTATGGGATGTCTACAGTTGTTTTTGCTGTAAATACAAAGCTTGAAAAGGAACTTGGGCTTGAGATTCATTCGTATGAAGATTTACTAGATCCGAGATTAAAAGGGAAAATAATTTTCTCTGATCCGAATAGTTCTTCTGCTGCTTGGAATAATCTGTGTAACATCTTCTCTGTTTATGGAGTTGATTCTGATGCTTCCTGGGCAATTATTGAAGGGCTGATGAGGAATGGTATGGTTGTGGGTTCTTCATCATCAAAGTGTTTTAAAGATGTGGCTAATGGTGAGTATGTCGTAGGTCTGACATATGACAATGGCGCCGTTACTATGTTGGGAGCTAAGGATTATGAGATGCGTTATCCGTCTAACGGTACTTCCGGAAAAGATTCCTGCTTCGCGATAGTTGCTGATTGTAAACATCCAGAGGCTGCAAAAGCATTTGTCGAGGCTATGACAAGCAAGGAAGGTACTGAACTTATGTATAGCATGTATGGTGGAGTCCGTTTCACCAATTCTCTTGTGACAGAGCCTGAGACTTTCCAGCTTGGCAAAACCAAAGATATAAAATGGGTTTCAAGACCTGTTGCCGAGTTGACAGAGAAGAAGGATGCTCTTCTTGCTAAGTGGAATGATCTTTACTCAAAGATATACAAGTAAGAAGAAAATGAGGGCTATCATTCTCTGGAATGTCAGGAATGGTAGCCTGTTCTGATAGTAAAGCAAATAAATAAAAAACTATTGAATAGGAAAAAATAAAAATGGAAAAAGCAGATATTGGATTAATTGGTCTAGCTGTGATGGGTGAAAACCTTGTTGTAAATATGGAATCAAAAGGTTTCCGTGTTGCTGTTTATAACAGGACTTTAGATAAGGTAGACAAGTTCATTAATGGAAGAGCTAAAGGTAAAAACATAGTTGGGACTCATAGCTTGAAGGAATTGGTTGAATCTCTTGAACGACCGAGGAAAGTAATTCTGCTTGTGAAAGCTGGACAACCTGTGGATGACTATATTGAACAATTGATTCCGCTTATGGAGAAGGGAGATTGTATAATAGACAGTGGAAACAGTTATTTTAAGGATACTATCCGTAGAACTAAATATGTTGAAAGTAAAGGGCTTCTGTATATAGGAACGGGAATATCTGGTGGTGAAGAAGGTGCTCTGAAAGGACCGAGCATGATGCCTGGAGGATCTGAAAAAGCATGGCCATTGGTTAAAAACATATTCCAATCAGTATGTGCAAAAGTGGGGAATAATGTTCCTTGCTGTGATTGGGTTGGTAGTAATGGTGCGGGACATTTTGTTAAGATGGTTCATAATGGAATTGAATATGGCGATATGCAACTTATTTCAGAAGCATATCATCTGATGAAGAGTTCACTGGGCTTAACTGAGGATAATATATCTGACATCTTGAGTGAATGGAATAAAACTGAACTGGACAGCTATCTGATAGAAATAACAAGTGAAATATTAAAGAAAAAAGATGCTGATAACACCCCGCTTGTGGCTCATATACTGGATGTCGCAGGACAGAAAGGAACAGGTAAGTGGGTCGCGATTTCTGCACTTGAAGAAGGCGTACCTCTGACTCTGATAACTGAGGCTGTTTTTTCAAGATATCTATCATCTATGAAAGACGAGAGGGTATTGGCTTTTTCAACATACAAAAGAGAAATAAATAACTTTGATGAGAATTTGAACGATGCGATTGAAGATATAAGGAAAGCTCTTCTTGCTTCGAAAATCATATCATATGCCCAGGGATTTGCTTTGATGAGAAAGGCCAGCAATGAGTATTCTTGGAAGTTGAATTATGGGGATATTGCCATGATGTGGCGGGGTGGATGTATTATCAGGTCAACATTCTTGGGTAAAATTAAGGAAGCTTATGATAGGAATGCTGATCTTCCTAATTTGATACTTGATTCTTATTTTGAGAATTTGTTAAAGGATTTACTGCCTTCATGGCGCAAAGTTGTTGCAAATGCAACGATGAATGGTATACCGATTCCTGCATTTTCTGCTTCGCTCAGCTATTTTGATGGATACACTTCAAATTATCTGCCTGCAAATCTTCTTCAGGCACAGAGAGATTACTTTGGTGCTCATACTTATGAAAGGACTGATAGGGAAAGAGGTATATTCTTCCATACAAACTGGACGGGAGAAGGCGGAGCAACTGCTGCATCCACATATAATGCATAAATACATCTATAGTGTAGAGCAGTGAATCTCATCATGGGGAGAAAATGCTAATGTTTCTCCCCAGAGAACCTGTCGTATCTATCAATGTAGTCGCCCACTTTCTTCCTAAGCTCTGTCCTCTCTTCCGGGAGGAGATCTAAGAGGGCGGTGAGGGCATAGATTGAGGATGCAACTGCCTTCTCTATTGAGGATGTGACATTAATGAAGAAGGTGTCGTTATCCTCATCGAGGAATAGATACTCGAAGCATTTTCCTGCCTTGAAAGGGCGTAGCATATTCTTGAGGTAATTCTTGATAATGTTATCTGCATCGTAGGGTGTGAAGTGTCCCTTCTTTTTCTTCTTTATGAGCTTGTTCTCTCTAAGTACAAGGGCATACTCCCTGTCGAGTAGTTTTGTCTTTATCGGTACAAGTGAAAGCACGTTCTCACACGATATATAAATCTTCTTGTCAGAGCGGTCTGTTATCTTCTTAAGTTGTGCTATAGGAACTATGTATTGGCACTTTCCTTTATTCACCCGGTATTGTTCGAGGGATTTGTCTTCCTTTACACTTTCCTTCTTGTCCTTCTGACTGTTTATTGGGGTCATTAGCTCTTTCAGAAGCTCTGGACTGATTGATTTTATCCACTCGGCCCTGAGGGGAGATACGGAGCGGGCATACATCTTGCTTGTCTTGACGAGCTCCCCGGCAAGTATGAACTGGGGGCGTGTCATAAACCAGGATGAACCTGGGTGAATATAAATCTCGTTGGCTTTCATTGACCTGTATGAATAGCCCTGAGTCTTAATGCAAATATATTGCCTCAGCCCGGATGCGAGACATATAAGATAGTCCGGAATATTCACAGGCGCACCTGAGATTGGGACTCCCATGCCTGACACAATGTCTTCAAGCTGTCCTTTTATGTGGACTATCTCATCCATCGTCTGCTTGTCGAGAAAGTGTGATGTGCAATACTTTTCCCTTGTTCTCTCTGTCTGGTTCTTGAGGTATGATTTATAGATTGAGAGGTAAGCTGCAAAGTCTCCGTTCACATTGTCAACCATCATATGATGGACTTCTCTTGCTTCATACTCCTTTCCGGGCGGGAGTATGAACGGTGTTTTTGTGGAAAGGAAAGACACTGCTGTCACAACAGGTTCTACGACTGCCGGATAGTTGATTATGGCTTCGACTATCACTCTCGAAAGACGCGGAAGCAGGGGAAACTGTATCATCATCTCACCTATTGATGTCAAATGGAGATTCTCCTTTATTGCTCCTATGTATTTTAGTGTCTCGATAGCACTCAATAGTGATTCAGGCTTTGGTGGGGTGATGAATGGGAAGGATGTTGGATTGTAGATACCAAGTTCACACATCCTGAGGACAACCTCCGCCAGGTCGGAGTGGAGGATCTCCTCCTCATTGAATTCTCTTCGCCGCGTATAATCCTCTTCGCTGTAGAGCCTGTAGCATACTCCGCTCTGGGTGCGCCCGGCTCTGCCCTTCCTCTGGTCTGCAGAGGAGCGTGAGATTAGGGTCGGAATAAGGGAAGATGTGAAGTTTCGCTGGTTGTAGAAGTTGGTCTTCGCCCAGCCGGAGTCTATCACTGTCCTTATACCGTCAATTGTAAGAGAAGTCTCTGCCACATTAGTTGCAACAACGACCTTTGTCTTACCCGGTGTTGTCGGTATGAAAACCCTGTCCTGCTCCTCCTTGGAGAGTCTTCCGTAGAGCGGATAGATTTCATAGTCATCATTATTGAGGTTGCAATAGAGAGTCTCCATGCATTGCTTTATCTCGGCTTCTCCGGGGAGAAAGACAAGAACATCTCCGCCGTCCTCTCTCTCATGGGCATTTTTGACGAGGGATGTGATCTTTGCATAGAACTCATCTTCATTCTCCCTCTCAAGCCTACATGGACAGTAATTGACTGTCACAGGAAACGGGTGTCCACTGATTGACACTATGGGGGAACCACCGAAAAACTGAGAGAAGGATGATGTGTTGATTGTGGCACTTGAAATGATTACCTTCAGCTCCGGTCTTTTGACGATGATTTCCTTTAGCAGCCCTAGTATGAAGTCTATATTGAGACTTCTCTCATGGGCCTCGTCGACCATTATCACTGAATATCGTGAGAGCAGGGGGTCTGCTTTGACTTCCTGGAGTATTATTCCATCTGTCATGATCTTGATGCGTGTTGTACTGTCTGTTGTGTCATGGAAACGCATCGTATAACCACAGAATGCCCCTGTGTCGTTAATCTGTCTCTTGATAAATTCAGAGACACTGACTGCCGCGATACGCCTGGGCTGTGTTATTCCGATGATGCCCTTTTCCGTGTATCCCGCATCATTGAGAATGAGGGGGATCTGGGTAGTTTTTCCACTCCCTGTGGGGCTCTCGACGATTATGACCTGGTTATTCTCAAGGGACGAGAGAATCTCATCCCTGCTTTTGTATACTGGAAGTTCTGTGTAATCTATCACGCCTTTATCTTCTCTAATACCTCTTGGGGCGTATTCACTTCTACACTTTCACGTGTCTTTTGATCCCTCAGCGTGGCTTTGTCTGACAAAGAGAGGAGGTATGGTATACTGTTCTTATCGAGATAGTCATAGACTCTCTTCATCTTCGGCTCAGGGGAAAGATAAACATCGGTCTTGGTTCCATTCTTTCTGAGTTCAGTTGCAAAAGTTTCAGCCTCTGTGACTTTATCGAGAGCGTAAATGATGAGGATATCGGAGCTCTTTCTGTTCTCAAGGAGCGGGCTTTTAAGCTCTTCGAGGGCCGCAATGAGTCTGTCGAGTCCTATCGAGGATCCGACTCCAGGGAGATTCTCTTTTGTGTAGAGAGAGGCAAGGTTGTTGTAACGTCCTCCGGAGCATACAGAGCCTATCTCCTCTGCACCACTCAGGAATGTCTCATAGACTATCCCTGTATAGTAATCAAGTCCCCTTGTGATTGAAGGATCGAGTGTGAAGTGTCCGCTTATACCTGTCTTTTCAAGAAGTGAGTATATGGCCTTGAGTCTCTTTGCACTTTCACATTCCTCTCCGATAAGATCTGTGAGCCTATCAAGTGTCATAAGGAAAGACGATGAGCCTTTGTCTGCTGTTATGTACTTCAATATCGCTTCAGCCTTTTCTTCAGAGGATGTGATTTCCCTCAGCAATGTTCTGACTTCATCCTCTCCGATCTTCCTGAGTTTATCGACAGCCCTCAAAATTTCAACAGAGTTGTCCCTCTCTCCGATTTTTTCCAGGAATGTGTTGAACAGCCCTCTGTGTGAAAGGTGGAATGTATATCCCTTTATGTCCATAGAGGCAAAGGATGAATTCATCATGGAGAGTATCTCATAGTCCGCCATCTCGCTGTCGATGCCGACGATGTCGAAATCACATTGATAGAATTCCCTGTATCTTCCTTTTTGCGGTTTCTCACCTCTCCATACCTTGTTTATATGATATCTCTTGAAGGGGAGTGCAACTTCCGAGGTGTGTGATGCCATGAAGCGTGCAAAGGGGACCGTGAGGTCAAAGCGCATTGCGACCTCCCTGCCTCCGTTGTCAAGGAAGTGGAATACCTGCTTGTCTGTCTCTCCGCCACCTTTGCCCAGGAGTACTGACGTATACTCCAGAACAGGTGTGTCAATCGGGACGAAACCATAACTTTGAAAAATGCTCTCAAGGAGGGTGATTATCTTTCTCTTCGGTATTTCTTCATTCGGAAGGCTGTCTCTGAAGCCTTTAAGGATTACAGGTTCTATCATAAATATCTCCAAACAGGGAAAGTGTAATTCATTTCGCTCATTTAATCATTACTTTTAAGTCTTGTTCACAGAGCAAAATCCAATTAAGATGAATAATCGTGTTTGTAAGATACAAGACGAATGAGAGAGGACGCAGCGTCCCCGTCTGCAAGATATATACTTCCAAAGAACATCCCGTAAGAAACAGTATGATTGACAGGGATGCACTCTGGGCTGTAAGAAAAATCCAGGCCGCAGGAGGTGAGGCATATATTGTCGGTGGGGCTGTCCGTGACATACTTCTGGGTAACATCCCGAAAGATTTCGACATCGGCACATCCCTCTCCCCAAGGCAGGTGCAGAAGCTTTTCTGGAACAGCCGTATCATAGGTAAGCGTTTCCGTATCGTTCACCTCTTTTTCGGTTCAAAGATAATTGAGGTTACGACTTTCCGCAGCAGTGAGGAGAATTTCGAGGATGGGTTCAATAATATCTACGGAACTATCGAAGAAGATGCCAAGAGGCGTGATTTCTCCATAAACAGTCTCTACTACAATCCCAAAACATGTGAGATCCTCGATTTCTCCTCAAGTATGGAAGACTTCGAGAAGAAGAGGATACGCAGTCTTATCCCGCTTTCCTACTCATTTTCTGAGGATCCGGTGAGGATGATCAGGGCCGTCAAGTACAAGGTGACTACGGGGTTCTCGCTTTGTTGGAATGTCTCTCTGGCAATACGTCTCAACGCTTCTCACCTTGAGGAATGCTCTACTTCCCGTATTACTGAGGAGATAGTGAAAATTCTCTCCTCCGGGCACTCTAAGGACATCATTCATGAACTCTATCATTATAGACTATTGCAATACATTCTCCCGTCCTACTCAATGCATGCGGAGCTTGTGAGTACATCCTCCAGCCTCGAAGAACTTGATGCAATTGTCTCTGAAGCTAAGAGAAAAGGGGAGAGTCTGCCATCAAAAGGGGAGATGTTCTACTATATGATACGCTCCTCCATCATAGTTGACAGGAGTCACAGTATAGCATGGGATGAACAGCTCAAGGACTCTTTCAGACAGGCTAAGGTAATGCTGAGTCCGATTACTCCTTCCAATGTTGATTTGGAGAAAGCTGTTGTGCTTGTGCTTGAGTATAACGGTATAAAGAGCAAGAAGGCGAGAAAAACAAAGAAGGATAAGAAGGCTGAGCCTATCAATCCGAAAGTAAAGAAGAGAAAGAGAAGAAGACCAAACAGGGCAAAGAAGGCTGATGTTAATTCCACTCCTCAATTTCAACAGACACACTCTTCACCATTATTGAGCCAAACTTCTCCAAGCAATCCCTGACATATTGCTGCAAGTCAGATATCGTGGATGGGATGTAGTGCCTTGGTGGCAGAAGCAATGTGATGCTTATTGAATATGTCCTGTCGGGATTTCTCACTCCTTTGACTTTCTTTACTTTCATTATCGGGTCATATTCTGTAATTGAGTGCTTTATCATCTGCTGGAGGTTTTGTTCGCTCAGTGTCTCCTCTTGGGGCTTTGAGAATTCCGGCTTTACTATTGTTTTTTCGCTTATTTGCGGTTTGAGGCGGGTTCCTCTACCGAATTTAACACGGATGGAGTCGAATACAATAGATGGGGCAGAACGGGTAATCTCAATCGGAGGAACCGGGATCACGTGTTTTCCCTCTGTAAACCTGATGTGCATTGCTGTTTCGATGTCATCTGGGCTAGATACATCCTCGATATGGATTATTTTAGCTGGTTCTGGAAGGTCAAGGCGGGAGGCAATTTTTACCACCATTTTCTCACTTGTTCCAATTATGAGGATTCTTCTTGCATTCTCCTTCAGAAGTGCAGATGTGATGATGTTCTTGTCATCTTCATCATCGAAGACTGCAGCCTTTACTGCGGCCATGAAGTTCGGTGCTTCCTTTGCGGAGTGCCCAGCAATAATCTTGTCTCCTTTTATCAGGAGACCGTCATCGATGATAAGAGGGATCTTGTTCTTTGCCGCCACTTGCTTGGCATGGTAGCTCTTTCCCGTTCCGGAACGGCCCACAAGACCATAGACTGTAATTCCCTTGAATCGGGAGAATATGTAAACCTTGAGCTTTTCAAATAGAGAATTGAAATAATCTGCTATCCTCATCTCTTGTCCTCACATAAGGGAAATGTCACACGGAAAGTCGTTCCTTTACCTATTACAGAAGATTTTACCTCAACATCCCCGCCGTTCTCAAGACAGGAGCTCTTGACAATTGCAAGCCCGAGTCCGGTTCCTCCGACTTCTTTTGAGCGTGATTTGTCTACACGGAAGAACCTCTCAAATATTCTCCTGTGGTATTCTTCCGGAATGCCTATGCCATTGTCTATCACGTCTATAAAGACAGTTTTATTCTCTATATTGACTGTAACTTCTACCTTAGCACGTTTATCTGAATATTTTATTGCATTGTCAATCAGATTGTAGAGAATCTGGGAAAACATCACTCTGTTGCATTTGATTGTGGCATCCTCGCCTGTGAGTATTAATGAAATATCCTTGGCGGAAGCAACATTCGAGAGGCTTTCAACAGTCTTTTTTGCCTCCTCTCTGACCGAGAGTACCTCCCTCTCAATCAGCGGAGCGTGTTCATCAAGTTTTGAGAGCCTGATGATGTCATCAATGAGTTCTTTCATCCGCCTTGTTTCATTGTATATCTGGTCAATGAATATTTTCCTGTCCTCCTCCTCCTTCACTATGCCGAGTTTGAGGAGCTCTGCACTTCCGCTGATTATATGAAGTGGGGTTTTCAGTTCGTGCGATACATTTGCCGTAAAGTCCCGTCTGTCTCTTTCGAGATTAACGGCATCTGTCACATCATATATGAGCATTGAAACACCGTCATAGTTCCCGTCGGTGAGGGATAGGTGGGAGGTTTCCACCTGGTAGGCCCTGCTGGCCTGATAGATTACAGATTTCTGGCTGCCGGAGAGTATTGTCGAGTCGACAATCTGGGTAAGTGTGCTGTCAAAAACTGTATCGTATTCCATTCCGGTGGGGTCTGATGCAAGGGTGAGAAAGCCGATTGCCGATTGGTTTATGTATGAAATTGTTCTGTCCTTTTCGATAAGGACCATTCCCTCTATTAAGGCACCCGATATGGCTCGGAACCTTTCCTCTCCTGAGCGGAGTTGTTGTTCCTGCCTCGCAAGATCCTCCTTTTGCTGGGTAATCTTGTTGATGAGGGGCTGAATCTCCTCATACTTCTTTGTGCTTTCCTTGGGGGAGTCTGTGTCTATCTCATTGAGAGGCCTGACAATCAAATATGATATGAGACGGGCAGTAAAGGATGAAATGATGATACATACAAGAATTATGTACAGGAGCTCTATTCTCATGTCGAGAAGAGTGTCGTTGAAAGTGTTGAGAGTGGTTGATATGACAAGGACCATGCCGTCATCCGTTTCAATTCCAGCAAGGACAAGATTACCGAATAGAAATGATGTGCTGGTGCTGACAATCGTCCCCGGGGTGGAAATGACCTCTGTGATGAACCTGCTCACTGCTTTCCTGTCCCTAACAAGGCCGTACCCGTCACTGACTATCTCCCCGTCAGAGGAGAAGATTGTTATGTTGTAGTCCTCGGTTTCAAGGCTATTAATGAATGATGTGCTCAGTTCCTCATAGGCATGGTAGAGGATATCGAGAAGCTCTCTTAGCTTTGCTTCCTGCTTTTTCCCCATCACATTTGTTGTTGCCTGTATCGTAAGCGTGACAATAATCAGGGCAATAATCAGAAGAGCAGTCAGAACATAGCCTATAATGCGCTTAGTCATGGTTTTTATTGCTGTTCTTGTGCTCTGTAGCCGACGCCTCTTACTGTCTCTATGTAATGTCCGGCCTGACCTATTTTCGTGCGGAGCGTTGCAATATGGACATCAACGGTCCTTGTCTCTCCGACATTTGACATTCCCCAGATGGCTTTCATGAGGTCGACTCTCGAAAACACTTTACCGGGTTCTTCGAGAAGCATTGAGAGAAGTTCGTATTCTTTTATGGTGAGCTTCACTGGTTTTCCGTCGACTGTCACAGTGTGGCTTGTCGTGTCGAGGGTAAGAGGACCTAGGAAGTAAATCTTTTTCTGTGACTTCGGCTCGCAGCGCCTCAATACAGCCTTTACACGGCTTATCATCTCCATCATGCCGAATGGCTTTGCAAGATAGTCGTCAGCCCCGCTGTCAAGACCCAGCACCTTGTCATACTCAGTTCCTCTGGCTGTAGCAATGATTACCGGGATGCTCTCCGTCTCTGGATTTCCCTTGAGCTTTTTGAGGACACTCAGCCCGTCTTCCTCAGGGAGGTTCAGATCAAGCATGATGAGTTTGGGTTTCTTTTCTTTGAGTTTTTCCCAGAGCGTACTACCACAGTCAACACCTTCGGCCTCATAACCAGAAGCTATCAGAGTATAGGCCATCATGTTCCTTATAGCCGCTTCATCCTCAACGCAATATATCATCTGCCACTCCAACTTAATACTAATAGTTAGAATGAAAAAATTCCATAGCTATTTTCATGCTCCGAGTCCTGCAACTTCAATAAGGAGAAGCCATGCCAACCCGTAGTAGGCAATTACGGCAGCAAGGTCGTTCATCGTTGTGATGAGCGGACCGGATGCGACTGCAGGGTCGATGTGAATCTTCTTGAAGATAATCGGGATGATTGTTCCCATCAGGTTCGATACTGTGATGGCAAGAACCAGTGCAAGCCCTGTGCAGGACGATATGCTGAATGCATACATGAAATCTCTGGCCTTGAAGAGGTAGATGAAAAGTCCTATTACAAGCGAGCAGATTATTCCCATTATGACACCATTGAAGAAGCCGACTCTGGTCTCTTTCCATACAAGCTTCATCAGCTCCCCAAAGGAGAGATTGTCGCTTGTAAGCACACGGATTGTTACAGCCAGCGACTGTGTGCCGCTGTTTCCAGCCATGTCGAGCACAAGTGACTGGAAGGAGATGAGTATTGCTATCTGGGAGGCTATCTGTGTGAAGAAACTGACTACTGTCGATACCCCGATACCAAGAAAGAGGAGTATTGTCAGCCATGGAAGTCGCTTCCTCACTGAAGTCAGGACAGAGCCGCTGAGATCCTCCTCCTCTCCGAGTGATGCGAACTTAGCATAGTCGTCACTCATCGAGTCGTCGATAAGTTCCATCATGTCCTGGCTTGTGATCACTCCGATAAGTTTGTTTGTTGAATCGAGCACCGGGATGGAATCCTCTGCATAGTCTTTAAGCTTGTTGACGCAGTCATCGATGTTTTCATGTGCGTAGACATAGGGATAGCTTGTAGAGACTATACTTTCTACTGTCTGGCCTTCTCTAGCTCTGATCAGGTCTTTGAGGTCGATTGCTCCGTAGTAGAGACCGTTATCTGCAACTACATAGATAGTCTGTATGTTATCGTTCTCTGCAGCCTGGTCTATGAGCTCCTTCATGGCCTCCTTGATTGTTATGCCGTTCTTTATCTCGATGAAGTTGGTCGTCATCTTCGAACCAATCTCATCGTCATCAAAAGATGCTATGAGGGCAATGTCATTTCTCGTGTCGTCATCAAGGAATTCTATTAGAGTGTTTCTTTCTCCCTTTGGAACGCTCTTGAGATATTCGATTGCCTTGTCGGACTCCATCGAGCTCAGGACGGCAATTTTCTTTTTGACGCTTAACTCATCAAGATAAGGCCCTACATTCTCGATATATTCGAAGATATTTGCCAGGCTTTCGGCATCAAGGAGTCTGTAGATTTTTTTTCTGTCCTCCGGCTCAAGTTTCTCGAATGATTCAGCTATATCATTGTCATGATAATCGGAAAGCTTCTCCTTGAGAGCCACCGGGGAAATGTTACTTTTAATTATTGAGACCAGTTCTTGTACATAGTCAGGGCGCTGTGTGTCTTCCATTGTTTTCTCCTCCTAATGTGAGTGAGAACCGGAGAGCCAGCCTAGAGGGTAACCGTCAGATGGGACGGCATTCTACTTGGAGGCATTTCGATTTCTGCACTTTTAGCTTTTGTGTTGCCACTATGGCCGTCTTCCATTCTTTTCTCCTTTTTAACAATATGACCCAATTGAATCACATATCGGGAAAGTGTTCTACCCCTGAAAAAGAAAAAAAGAGACATGTTAGAAGGAAATGAAGATAGTTAAAAATAATAAGTTATTTCTTTATCAATAAGTAAATAGCGAAATATAGCATCTCTAACTTCTTGTAGGGTAAGGAAAAGTTAATAGCAATAAATATTTATCGTTTCTACGGCTCGATTTGCGTTAAATTTTGCTTTGGATTAGCATTTGTAATAGTAAAAAACTTAGGAGGATATTGTGTTAAGAGGAATCACATTCAGGAAGGGAGGTATACACCCTGAAGACAGGAAATCCCTGTCCAAGGACAAGAAGATAGAAAGACTTCCCATTCCCTCGGAATTGGTAATATCGCTCTCGCAGCATATAGGGGCTCCTGCAGAGGCTGTTGTCCAGAAGGGTGACTGGGTTAGTCGCGGGCAGATGATCGGGCGTCAGTCATCTTTCGTATCAGCACCTGTCCACTCTCCTGTGGATGGAACGGTAAAGGAGCTCCGAAAGGCCATCCTTGCTACCGGAAGCACAGTTGATGCAATTGTAATTACGCCTGATGAGACTCAGAGTGTGGAATTCAATGAACGCTTTGAATGGAAGGATCTTGATAAGGAGACACTTTGCAATATTGTCCGTGACAGTGGTATTGTTGGCATGGGAGGTGCAACCTTTCCGACAAGCGTAAAGTTCGCCGTTAAGGACAGGAAGGTTGAATACCTTGTCATCAATGCTGTTGAGTGTGAGCCTTATCTTACATGTGATTACCGTCTGATGATGGAACGCACTGAGGCAATAATCGAAGGAACGGCAATAACAGCTAAAATTCTTAATCCGGAGAAGATTGTCATTGCTGTTGAGGAGAACAAGGAAGATGCTGCTCTTCTTCTTGAAAAGACTGCCCGTGAAATGGGTGTTGAATTGACGGTCGCCCTCATGAAAATGAAATATCCCCAGGGGGATGAGAAACAGCTTCTTGCAGCAATTACAAAAAGAGAAATACCGTCCGGGAAGCTTCCACTCGATATCGGGTGCATCGTGTGCAGCACATCATCCGTCAATGCTATTTTTGAGGCTGTTGTCTATCATAAGCCGCTCTTTGAGAGGGTTGTTACTGTCTCAGGGGAGTGTATCGGGGAGCCAAAGAATTTGATAGTTCCTGTCGGAACATCGTTCAGCGTTCTTTTTGATTACTGTCACGGTGACAAGGAAAAGACAAATGAACTTGTTGCTGGCGGTCCTATGATGGGATTCGATATGCCGGATCTAAATTGTCCTACAACTAAGGGGAACAACGCTCTCCTGGCACTTGAGAGCACGAAAAAGAGTCACATATTCCCATGTATGCATTGTGGAAAGTGTGCCCAGCACTGTCCGATGAGCCTTACTCCGAACAATATGTACCGGTACATAACAAACGGAATGTACAAGGAGGCGATGGATCTCGGGCTTATGGATTGCAAGGAATGCGGTTGCTGCGCCTATTCCTGTCCGTCGGGCTTGGATCTCGTCCAGGCATTCAAACTCGGTAAGAAAATGGGGAGGAATATTAAATGATCAAGGTAAAGGTCAGCCCTCATATTCATGATACAATGCGCACGGACAGAGCAATGCTCTACGTTGTGCTGGCACTTCTTCCATCAGCTCTATGGGGTTGTGTGATGTTCGGCTTTAGGGCCGTTCTGGTGCTTCTCCTTTCGATAGGTGCTTCACTTTTGACTGAGTATCTTCTGAACAAGATAAGTCATGAGGATACCCTGATGGACGGCTCTGCACTTGTCACCGGGCTTCTAGTCGGTATGAACCTTTCTTCGACAGTCCCGTTGTATGTGCCTGTGATAGCCTCAGCATTTGCTATAGGTGTCTGTAAGTGGACATTCGGGGGACTCGGATGCAATTGGGCCAATCCGGCAATTGCGGGGAGGGCATTCGTCTTCTTCTCATTCTCATCCCAGATGTCCTCATTCACGCTTCCGTGGGTATTCAATAAGTCTGCAGAGCTGACAGCGGGTGCAACACCTCTCTCTGCATTGAAAATGGAACTCGGAAGTGGCCTTACTAGTTATGAGGTCCTGAAAGCTGCCGGCTATCCGACAACAGGTATTGCAGACAAAATAAGTTCGGCATTAAATATAAATCCTTATGTGGTCGATGAGTTCTTCGGTTTTGCAAGCGGATCTATAGGAGAATTGAGCGCACTTCTTCTTATAGCAGGTGGAATCTTCCTGATATGTAAGAGAGTCATTACATGGTATGTTCCTGTGTTCTTTATCGGTTCATTTGCACTCCTTACATGGGTATTTGGAGGACTTGCTGTAGGTACTGGACTCTTCACAGGTGAAGTGCTCATAAGTGTGTTCTCCGGCGGGCTTCTCATTGGAGCTATATTCATGGCAACGGACTGGGTTACATCCCCGAATACACCAAAGGGAGAAATCATATATGCATTCGGATGCGGATTCTTCACATTTATCATCCGTTACTTCGGATCACTTCCGGAAGGTGTATCACTTGCAATTCTTCTTATGAATATGGTCACGCCTACGATCGATAAGTACGTGAAGAGAAAGAAGTTTGGATATGTCAAACCGGAAAAGATAGTGAAGGGGGGAACAAAATGAAGACTATAGTTAAAACCGGACTGGTGCTTTTCCTGATCTGTGCTGTCTGTGCATCTCTTTGTGCATGGGTGAACTCGTTCACCTATCCGATTATCCAGGAGAATGTTGCCCGGGCTAACAGGGAGGCTCTTGAAAAGGTAAGTGACGGGCTTGAAATCGGGGAGACAGAGAGTGTTGCTGATAATGACATTGTAAAAGAATGTACTCCTCTCTACTCAAACGGGAAGACAGCAGGATATGTTCTCCAGCTTGAAGGTAAGGGCTATGGCGGGCTCTTCACAATTATTGCGTCCTATGACACAAAAGGTGCTCTTATGAGGGCTAAAATGACCGAGGATAGTGAGACTGCGGGGCTTGGAAAGAATGCCGAGAATGATTGGTATATGGATCTTTTTACCGGAATGGGTGACACCATCTCTTTCCCGAGCGGGAAAAGTGACCTGAGTGAGAGCGACAAGGCGCTCGTCAGCGGAGCCTCATTCACCTTCAGAGCTGTCAGCTCGACACTCAAGAGCGGCAGCGAATATGTAAAGGAGATTTAGTATGAGCCAACATATAAAAGAATTGACTAAAGGAATCTGGAAAGAGAATCCTATATTCATAATCATGCTTGGAATGTGTCCCACCCTTGCCGTGTCGACGCAGGTGTCGAATGCAATAGGAATGGGGCTTGGGGTAATATTCGTCCTCACCGGCTCGAATATCTTCATCTCTGCACTCAAGAAGGTAATTCCCGATTCGATTAGAATTCCGGCTTACATTGTAATCATTGCATCCTTTGTCACAATACTTGAAATGGTGATGCATGCTTATCTTCCCGCTCTTTATGAAGCATTGGGGATATATCTTGCCTTGATTGTTGTCAATTGTATCATTCTTGGACGTGCAGAGGCGTTTGCCAACAAGAACAGCGTTCTTGACAGTGCCCTCGACGGAATTGGTATGGGAGTGGGATTTACGCTCGGTCTGACATTCATTGCCCTTATAAGGGAGATCATCGGAAACGGAACTATCACGCTCTTCGCCATTGGCGACTGGGACGGAGTGATCAGGATTCCTGGACTTTCAGCTTCCCCGATGAGAGTTATTTCTGTTAGTGCAGGGGCACTTCTGGTCATGGGTTACCTCAAAGCCTTCTTTATTTGGAAGCAGGCACATGACGAGAAGAAAGGAGAATCAAAATGAGCTATTTCGGAATTCTTGTTGCGTATATATTTGTTAACAATTTCATACTTGTCAAATTCATGGGGCTCTGTGCTTTCATAGGAGTAAGCAAGAACCCTTCATCCGCTATCGGAATGGGAGTTGCCGTGACATTTGTGACCAGTGTGACAAGTGTGTTCTGCTGGGTGATTTACTATGGTCTTCTTGTCCCGTTCGGACTTGAGTATATGAAGACGATTGCCTTCATCCTTGCTATTGCAGCTCTTGTTCAGTTTGTGGAGATGGTTATAAAGAAGTTCAGTCCGTCCCTTTACAAGGCACTTGGTATTTATCTTCCTCTTATCACAACAAACTGTGCAGTTCTTGGTATTGCCATTATCAACATCGACGAGGGGCATAATCTGCTGCAATCGTTTGTTGCTGGAGCTGCTGCGGGGATAGGTTTCACGCTTGCAATTGTGTTGATGTCGAACATAAGAGAGAGACTTTCACTAATGCCTGTCAGAAAATGGTTCAAGGAAGTTCCTATCACATTCATTTCGGCTTCAATCATGGCACTTGCCTTCATGGCATTCGATTCAACGCTTCTGATTAACCTCAATCTGGCGTAAGGGAGGAGGGGATGATTAATATTTTATATGCATTTGGTGTTCTTTCTGTCCTAGGTCTCCTTCTTGGAGTCGGTCTTTCCATAGCAGAAAAGAAACTTGGAGTGAAGAAAGATGAAAGGCTTGAGGAACTTGAGGCTATTATGCCTGGAGCTAATTGCGGAGGCTGTGGTTTTGCAGGATGTTCTGCTTATGCCGACGCTGTGAATAACGGCTCTGCCCTTCCGGGACTTTGTCAGCCGGGAGGGAGTGAACTGGCGAAAAAGATGAGTGAGATTGTTGGGGTAGCTGCCGAGGAGAAGGAGAGGATGGTAGCATTCGTCTTCTGCCGGGGGAATGCCTCTGTGACAAAGAAGGATTATGAGTACGATGGCCTTGATGATTGCAATGCGCTCAATCTTCTCTTCTCGGGTGACAACGGTTGCAAGGAGGGCTGCCTGAGACTGGGGTCCTGTATGAAGGTGTGCCCGAGCGGTGCAATCGGAAGAAATAGTGACGGGGCTATTGTCGTTGACAGGGAAAAATGTATTGGGTGCGGTGCTTGCACTCGAGTATGTCCTAAGGGTACTATAAAGCTAATCCCGTATTCGCAGGAATATGTTGTTGCATGCTCTGATCATCAGAGCGGGGCGAAGGCAAAGAACACATGTTCTGTGGCATGTATCGGGTGTAAGATTTGTGAGGTCAAGGTCGAAGATTCCCCATTTGTCGTGGAGTCTTTCCTCTCAAGAAACGACTACAGCAAGAATCAGAAGAATGCATCTGAGGCATGTCAGAAGTGTCCTCAGAAGTGTATCCTGAAGATATAGGAGAAGGAGAAAGATAATGAAGGTGGCTTTAGGACTGTACACTACGCTCTACAGTGCACCTTCATATCTTTTCGACAGGACGCTCTCTCTTGTCTATGAACCGATTCTCTCATATCTCTACAATAAACCGGGTAACCATCTGGCCATCTACCAGTCATCAAAAATGATGAAACACCTTAAGAGAGAAAGACAGGAGTACAAGACTCTTATTGCCATGTGCATGAAACGTGGTGATATCGAGCCATTGACCGGATCGTGGAGTGAGAGTGTGCTCTCCCTGCTTCCACCCAAAGACAGGGGAAGTCAGATTGAAAAGTTCACAAGCGAAATTAAACATGAATACGGGGTGCTTGCTCAAACAGCCTTCTTCTATGGAGAGGTCTGGCAACCGTATTACATCTCACTTTTGAATAATGCAGGGATCGATAATGTTGTCATAAGCACTTTTGGCGCTGGACTATATGGGGAGAAAGCACCGTTTGTGATGAATGAACTGGGTAGAAAGGTAAATGTACTTCCACTCTCTGATCCCGCCTCTGAAGCCGTGAGGGACTACTCGGAAGGGAAAACCGACTATCAGACTTTACGTGGCCGGATACTCTCCATCATACATGAGACCGGTGAGGGAGGGGCAGTCATATTCCTCAATATGGACCAGCTTGTCCTTGGAGCAATAAAAGAGGCGAAAGGAAACAGGCCGGGCTCTCTTATTTGTGATATCTTCGACAGATTTCAAACGATGCCACTTTCATCTATCTCTGCCCAGTCTAACGGTTACCTTCCCCAGGGGTGGTACGGCAGGGACAGTGTCACATATTCACTATCGACTGTTAATTCAATTTTTGTAAAAAATGCCCCGATGAGGTATCTCTACAACAGGTATATCACACTCGCCGAGAGCGGGCAACTTAGGAACAATCGTTTTCTAAAAAAGGATGTGACCACAGCGCTTTTCAATACTTCAATCGGGAACCTTTTCATACACGACTCGGAACTTTCTCCCTTAAGATATTCCTCCCACAGTGAATTCTGGCGGGCTGTGATTGACGCCGAGAATTGCTTTAGACGTTATACTGACGGCCCCTCTGTCAAAGAATATGACTTTGAGGAGAGCGGATGCATGTCGGTTGTGATGTCGAACGATGCGTATCTTGCTGTTGTCTCTCCGCTTGGGGGCTCTGTGAGTGAATTTGACTATCTGCCATTGGGTATTAACTATTTTGATACACGATCTCCGTTCAATGAAGATGATTATTCGGCTCCGCTCAGGAAGTCATTTGAAGATACTGTGGTACTTTCTGACGGCGAGTGGAGGATGGATAAAACGGTATTTTCTTCAGAGATGGTAAGTAAGAAGCGCTCAGAAGTCCTTCTGACATCTTCCGGGAATTCGCTTCCCTTTATCATGACAAAGAACTACAAGCTGAAGATGAATACATTCACTCTTGACACCACGATATTCGCGAAGGATAAAAAGCTCATAGGAAGCTACAGGGTTTCAATTTATCTGACATTTCCTGACGGTGTTCTGATGATGCCTGAACAGAGAATGGATATGGTGGCAAAGGGCAGTGTTGAGGCGAAGACTGTCAAATACGGCTCTAAGGAGTCCGGCTCATCACTGGTCATAAGTTCCGTCAGGACATTCACGCTGACCGAGGAAAATGAGAGGGAACGTCATGACACGGCACTCGGAGAAGAGGAATTTGTGCTGTATAAAAAGATAACATTCGAATTCCCTCTTGAAGTTTCATCCGATGTCCCAGTAACCTATAGATTGAATATAAGAGATATTTCAAATAAATAGACAAGGAGTCAATAATATGTTCATAGAAAACAGATCAAAATTCGAAGATATAAAGGTTGAAGCTTATAATGTATGGAGGCGTCTTTGAAGCCTCTGGGACTGAAAACAAAATAAAGGAGATTGAGGCTGAGACAGCCCATCCCGATTTCTGGTCCAACCCGGAAAATGCAGAGAAGACATTTCAGAAACTTTCAGCACTCAAGGACAGCTACTATCCCTGGAAGGAGATAATCGGGGAGATAGATGACTTGGGAGAGCTTCTTGACCTTTACAAGAGTGAAGAAGATGAAGAGCTCAGGGCCGAACTTGAAAAACAGATAGATGACCTTGAGGCAAAGTTCAGGCCTCTGAAGGTAAAGACCCTTCTTGACGGCAAATTTGACAGAAACAATCTCTATCTTTCTGTCCATGCGGGGGCGGGCGGCACAGAGGCTTCCGACTGGGCAAGCATGCTTATGAGGATGTATATAAGGTGGACAGAACGTCACGGCTTTAAGTGTGAAATACTCGACCTGGAGGAGAATGAGGGCGGAATCAAGTCTGTTACCATGAAAGTGAGCGGAGAATATGCCTTCGGCTATCTCAAAGGAGAGGCGGGAGTGCACAGGCTTGTCAGGATTTCACCATTTGATGCTGCAAAGAGAAGACACACATCTTTTGCCTCCGTCTATGCTTCTGCCGAGGTTGATGACGATATCGAGATAGATATCAAGCCTGAAGACTACAGGCTTGACACGTATCGTGCGGGCGGTGCAGGTGGTCAGCATGTCAACAAGACTGACAGTGCTGTTAGAATCACTCACTATGCAACGGGTATAGTTGTCCAATGCCAGAATGAGCGCAGCCAATATATGAATAAGGATGTTGCTTTCAAGATGCTCAGGGCAAAGCTCTATGAGTATTACCAGAAGGAAAAGGAAAAAGAGAAGGAGGCCAATGCAATCGCCAAGCAGGATATTGCATGGGGTAGCCAGATCAGGAGCTATGTCTTCCAGCCTTATACACTGGTTAAGGATCATAGAACCAATTACAGTACCGGTAACATTAGTGCCGTTATGGATGGAGAGATTGATGACTTCATTGAAAGCTATCTCCACTTTGTCAAGGAAAACTAAGGTTTTACTTGTTTTATTGCTATTTCTGATTTCCGCCTCCACCCTCCATGCCGAGACATTCAGGGTTGTGGTATGTGGAAACAATGATGAGTACATAACTCTTTTCAATACCGTTCTCTCTTCTTTTAAAAGTGTCGGGAGTAGTGAGATTATATCTCTCAGAGAGGAGAGAAGGGAGCGCGAGAACCGCATTGAGAAATACAAAACTCTCACTTCCGAGAGTCAGAGCGAGAAGTTCAGCACAGCAAAGGAAGATGAGACGCCTTCCCCCTTTGAGCTTCTTGACATTGAGACTGTTACACTCGATTTCTCATCCTATGAATCTTTTCTCTCATCGGGTGACACGGATGCTTATGACTATGTGAGGACAAAAAACAGCATCGACGGGATTTTTTATATCTCATCAATGCCATATGATGACATGGCATTTGTGGAACTCTTCTTCAACGGGAAGGTTATCCACTCTGCATGGTTCAACACAGTCACTTCCTCAAGTGAGGAGAATGTGCTCTATACACTTCTTTCTTCTCTTCTCCTCGGTGACGAGTGGCATCTCTACACTTTAGACCTGAATCCTGTTGATTCGACAATCCTTGTTGACGGCACCGAGTATGCGGGGGACGGGTACCTTATCCTGGAGGACGGCACTCATACTTTCACACTTTCCAGTTACGGCTACAAGGACAGTGTGATTACCCTTGTTTTGGACGGGTCATACAGTGAGATAAAGCTCTCACTGGAGGAGAGTGAACCTTTTGTGCTCTCTCTTACAACATATCCTTTTGATGCAGACATCTATTTCAACGGAATAAAGATGGAGAAAGGGTTGATAGACCTTGCGAGAGTACCATACATAATAACGCTGTCATCAGGCCGGTTCAGCCAATATTCCTATCAGGAGAGGAGGGAGCTGAACCATATCACACTTACGATGGCTCCTCTCTGGACGGAAAGTGCTGATCTTTTGACAGAGAAGAAGGGAAAATTCTATTCTTCCCTATTCTATGTGCTTCTCTCCTTTGGAGGGTATTCGGCATCGAATGCTATTACAAATTTTTATTCATCACAGCTTGGCAGTTTTTCAAAGGTTGTTTTCACCGGATGCACGGTAGTATCATTAGTGAATCTGGTGCAATGTGCCATAGACTACTACAATGCGGCCCAGACGGGCTTATAAGGAACATATAATGGGATTATTTTCAAAGTTTAGTGCTAAAATAAAAAGTCTGTTTACTTCCTCAAAAATTGATGAGGAGTTCTTCGAGAATCTGGAGGATACTCTTGTCGAGGGTGACCTTGGGGCGAGACTTACGGAAGAGATAATCAATACTCTCCGTAAAGAGGCTAAAGAGAGGAAGATAACAGAGCCTGTTGAGCTCCAGAAGATAATGAAGGAGATTCTCTCAGGATATGTCAATCCCTATCCTCTTGAGCTTCCTGACGGCGTAAATGTATTCATGATTCTTGGCGTGAATGGAGTAGGGAAGACGACAAGCATTGCAAAAATGGGTTCCTACTACCGTGAAAAAGGTAAGAAGGTCCTTCTTGCTGCTGCAGATACCTTCCGTGCTGCCGCAGTTGACCAGCTTGATATTCACGCGGATAGACTCGGCATGAGAATTGTCAAGCAGCAGACAGGGTCTGACCCCGGTGCTGTCGTATATGATGCCCTGACGTCTGCCATAGCTCAGAAGGATGATCTTGTCCTTGTAGACACAGCAGGGAGGATGCACAACAGGGAGAACCTGATGAGGGAACTCCAGAAGATTGACAAGATAGTACATGGCAGAGGGATAAGCGAAGGCAATTACAAGAAGTTTCTTGTCATCGATGCAACAACCGGACAGAACGGACTCTCGCAGGCAAATCTCTTCAACCAGGCTGTGAAGCTTGATGGAATCATCCTCACCAAGTATGACTCTGCCGCAAAAGGTGGAGCCCTTGTTCAGATAGGGAAGACACTTTCTCTGCCAATCGTCTTTGTCGGAACCGGAGAGAAGTATTCAGATATACATCCCTTCGATAAGGAGGAGTACCTGAACGCACTCCTGGGCCTGGGGGATTAGTTTGAAAAGAGTATTTTTCTTCGTCCTTGTGTCACTTCTTTTTATACTTCCGCTTTCTGCTCAATATTACTCATCAAATGCACTGGGACAGAAGAAGGGAAGTATCTTAACCCTCTATGAAAGTGAGTGGGTGCTTGATGTGAACGGGAGTGAGGAAATACTCTACCATAATGGAGAGGAATACTCACGTAAGACATACTCCTCTTCAGGTTGGACAAGGAAGAGTCCTGATAAAGAGGAAACTGTAATTGAAAACAGCTCAGGAAATGTCGAACGCAGGATAATTGTCACAGACCAGCATAATGAGGAATATAACTATCTCTACAATGGGAATGTGCTTACAGGGTATAATTACTCTCTCGACGGAGTTCTTACCGAGAAGGTAGAGTACGTAACAACTTCTGACGGCATCCTTCTCTATTACCGCACAAAGGATGAGGGCGTATACCTGACAGACAGATATTTCGTATATGAGGGAGGTGACAGAGTCTCCATCGGTGCTTTCGAATCAGATATGCTTCTACTCTCGAGTACGTTGGAGGACGGAGGATACTCTGAGACAGATGGAGAGAAGACATCTTATTACGACAGTAACGGAAGGCTTGTAAAAGAAGAGAAAGGCGAGACTATTATAACCTACTCCTATAATGAGGATGGGACCCTCAGCGAGAAGAGTGAGACCTCCGGGGAGGGGAAGAATGTCACGGCCTATACTCCGGAAGGGATGGTTATCAGGAGCTATTCTGATAAAGGTGTCCTCCTCAGTGAAAGGCGTACAATGGAAGATGGAACGGTAGAAGAGAAACGCTTTGTCAACGGCGAGGCGAAATACATCTTCATCTATGATGTGGATGGAACGAGAATCAAAGAGGCCTATGCTCTATGATGCTCAGGCTTTCAATCCGTTATGCTTTTCCTCACTCGAAAGCTCTTCGCTCAAGATCGCTGAGGACAATACTTACTGTTGCCCTCTCACTTGTTGTGGTTGTAGTTGTCATTGCGATAATGACCTTCCTGCAGACTTCACGGTTTGATGCCATCAGGGACGTTAGGTCATTTGATTGCATAGTAGATGGAAATTACAGTGAGGAGATAAGCGCCCTTCTTCCCGGAAGTGTAGTATTTGCTTACGGGGAGGGCGAAGCACTGACAAGCTCAGGATCATACCTTGTGAGGTATATTGATTCCTCCTATGATGGTGGCCTGAACATATACTTCGGGAATGCAGATTCCCTTCTTGTTTCTTTTTCTTTTCTTGAGAAAAACAGCTGGGGAAACGTGACTCTCTCAATGCTCAGAACAGGAACTAAGATAACAACGCTGAAGAATATGAACTATGAGATAAGTGGAGTTTATTATACTGCACTTTCTAATGAGTTTGATGACACTATGCTCTTTCTTCCCCTTTCTGAAGCAGATGAGAATGTAAGCATGAAAACTGCAATAAAGGGGATAGAAGAGGACGAGTATGATATCCTTATTTCTAATGGCTATAATCTCACGTCATGGAAGGAGAGCGAGGTATCGCTTTACGGAGCATTTCTTGTTGAGAAGGCGTTGATGTATGCAGTGCTGTCGCTTCTTTTCATAATAATTGCAGTATCTGTAAAGGAAGGAGTTGTGCTTTTTAATTCCTCGAGGATGAAGGAGATGGCAGAACTCCAGATATTGGGTATGGAGAAAAGGAGAATAAGGCTAATTTCGCTTCTCTCATTTCTTACGGTAATTCTTTTGGGGATACTTCTTGGTCTTCTTCTGGGTTACTTTGTCCTTATGGGACTTGAAAGATTCTCATCTTCTTCCAGTCTGATTATGACGCTTTCTCTCTCTCTACCATATGCTGGTTTTCTCTTCTTTTCGCTTTTTATGGTAATTATTACAATGCTTTTCACAATGAGGGAAAACAGGAAGAGGGAGAAAAAAGAAATAAGTGAGGTACTCTATGCCGAATGAACTCTTGAGAATGAAGAAAATCAGCAAATCCTTTCCTTCTCCAGGCGGAGGGGAAACGCTCTCAATATTGAAAGATATTAATTTGACGCTCCATGACGGGGAGAGCATAGCGATAACAGGGAGAAGCGGGTGCGGAAAATCGACTTTGCTCTTCATTGCTGCTCTTCTCAGTCTTCCTACAGGGGGTAAGATATTCTACTCAGGGGAGGAAGTCTCTCAATTCAGTGAGAAAGAACTCGCCGGAATGCGCAATAGATATATGGGGTTTGTATTTCAGAACTCGATGCTTCTTGAAGATTTTACTGCTGTTGAAAATATAGCAATGCCACTTCTGATCAGGGGGGAGAAGAGGAAAAGTGCATTTGAAAAGGCAGAATATTACTTAGAGCTTGTCTCTATGGAGGACAGAAAGAACTACAGGCCAAGTATCCTTTCCGGAGGAGAGAGGCAGAGAGTTGCCATAGCAAGGGCTCTTTCTTCGTCTCCCTGTATCGTCTTTGCTGACGAACCTACAGGAAACCTTGATGAGAAGACGAGTAATGTGGTCGAGAGTCTTCTCTTTGATGCTGTAAATAAGGAGAAGAAAGGACTATTGCTCGTGACACATAACAATCTCTTTGCATCCAGAGCAGATAAGGTTTATACACTTATCGGGGGAATCCTCTATGAAAAATGAGGGAGAGAGACTTTACCTGGCCCGTAAGTGCGGCAAAGGGATGTCTTTCAGCTATATGGCCAGACATTATTTGCCGTCCCTCATTGTTTTCATCATCGTTATGACACTTACATTTGTTATGGTCTTCATAGCATCAATGACAAACGCCATTGACAGGATGATTGTCCTTCTTGGCTGTGGCTCTATAGCAACAGAGGAAAAGGTTGATGTATCTTCCTTTGACGGAGCAACTATTGACGAAGTGAAGGAAGGAGATGGAATTCTGTATGCAGAATCTGCTAAGAGTCTAGTACACCTCAAGGGCGTCGATATTGCTTCCTATTTCTCTCTCGAGCGCGGAGAGGGAATGAGGCTTGCTCTCTCTGATGAGAGTTATAAAAATGAGATAATCATTTCTGAAAGCCTGGCCTCTCTCTTGAAACTTGAAGCTGGGGACCAGATGACTCTTCTTCTTTATGAGACGGAAAAAGGAAGGGCACGACCGCTTTTGATGACAGTGAAGGGAATCTATTCATCAGGCTATGCACAGCTTGACAGATATCTGGGCTTTGTCGATATTTCCCTTCTTGAAGGCACCTCTTCCTATGAGATTTTACTTAGGAAAGGAGATGATGTGAATGCCGTGTTGAATAAACTCAGGGCGGAAGGAGTAGATGCGATCAGTTATAAGGAGAAATACTCTTCTCTTTGCACAAATGTCGACCAGTCTGTCATGATACTTTATGTCATATTGATCTTTGTTGCCCTTCTTGCAGCTTTCTTTTCTGCCGACATTGCCCATATATATACCTCCAGGGATAGGAAGGACATAGCTTCTCTCCGCCTGATGGGAATAAGTGAGAGAAGAATCAGGGTGATTTACAGGAAGATGGCGCTTTCATCCGTCTTTATCTCCTCGTTGATGGGAATCTCCGGGGGGCTTCTTCTTTCTCTCCTCTCTCCTTCAATGATTTCTTTTGTAGCATTAAAGGAACCGGAACTCATCGAAAACTACATTACTTCTTTTACACTCTCAATTCCCTCCCCCTATATAATTATGATGCTTATTGCAATGCTTCTTTGCTCCTCACTTACATTGAGAATAGAGCTGTGGCGTACGCGGAATGTCGAACTTATAAAAGAGATAAAGGGAGAGTGATGGAATTTTCTTCATTTCTGTTGTAGTCTTCTCTCTATGAGCTTAGAGGTCTTTCAACTGGGAACAAGTGGCATGATGCCACTTCCAGGCAGGTTCCTCACATCGTGTCTTGTGCGGAGAGAGGGAGAGTTATTTCTATTTGATTGTGGAGAGGGAACACAGGTGTCCCTCAAGATGCTTAACCTTAAATGGAAGAAGATCACTGCAATTTTCATCTCCCATATGCATGCGGATCATGTTACCGGCCTCCCCGGGCTTCTGATGCTTTCCAGCCAGGTGGACAGAAATGAGCCTCTCTATATCTATGGACCGGCAAAACTTGGTGAATATATTGAATCGTCGCGCCGCATTCTTGATATGTATATAAACTATGACATTGTTTTCACTGCGGTGAGTGATGGCGAGGTATATCGCGGAGACGGTTTCTCGATCAATGCCTATGGTCTGGATCATACTAAACCGTGCTACGGCTATTCCCTTGTTGAAGATTACAGGAAGGGCGAATTCTTCCCTGACAAGGCGATTGCTCTGGGAGTTCCGAGGGGACCGCTCTTCTCACGTCTTCAGAACGGTGAGGATATTACACTTGATGACGGAAAGGTGGTCAGAAGTTCTGACGTAATGGGAGAGAGAAGGGAAGGGAGGAAGTTCAGCTACATAACAGACACACTCTATTTTCCTCAGATAGCAGATTTTGTCATGTACTCAGACATTTTAATGTGTGAGGGGATGTTTGAGGATGACCTGGTTGAGAGTGCATGGGAAAAGAAACATATGACGGCACGCCAGGCTGCCCAGATAGCACGGGACGGCGAGTGCGGGATGCTATGCCTTCAGCATTACTCTCCACGCTATCAGGAGAGGGAACTTAAGAAACTTCTCTCTGAAGCAAAGGAAGTATTTCCCAATACAATCCTTACCAAGGATCGCATGTCTTTCGATATACCACTAAAAGATTAGGGCGTTTTTCTTCTAATTCTGTTTTCTATATTTATTTATCTTGTCAAAGTTCATGCTTGTTTTATCGCTATTCTGTGGTATATTTAAATAAAGAGGGAACGAAGATAGCTTTTGCTATTGGGGAAATTGGTATTCTCTAAACTTGATATAGTAAGGGAGGTGCAAGCCTCCCTTATTTAATTCTTCCTGATGAAGTTTGTTGCTGTCCGCTTCTCATACTCTGGAGCCGGTACTTTGCCGTTTTCTATTGATTTGAGCATCCATGCGATATTGAGTGCGAGAGTCCTCATTGTTTGAAGCCCTTCCTTGTCTTCTCTTACCTCATCCGGCGTGTTGCCGTGCACCTGATTCCAATATTGTGAGCCGACAATGTACATATTTGATATTCCAAAGTATTTGTTAAGTCTGTCAAAAGCTGCGGTAGCTCCACCACGGCGACAGGAAACAATTGAAGCCCCAAGCTTATTGGCCATTCGACTACCACCCGCATAGAAAAGTCTATCAAGCATGCAGCATATCTGCCCGGAGGGACCTGCATAGTAGACGGGAGAGCCGGCGACTATACATGAGTATTCATCAAGTTTCTCAAGTATGAGGTTGACAGAGTCGTCGAAGACACATCTCCCGGTCTTTGCACATTTTCCGCATGCTATACAGCCGGGTACGGGTTTGTTGCCGACCCAGACGATATCACAAGTTATTCCCTCTTTCTCGAGAGTCTTTCTGATCTCATCAAGAGCTGTGAAGGTGCATCCCTCTTTGTTTGGACTGCCATTAATCAATAAAACTCTGCTCATGTTTTCCCCGCATTAAAATAGGCACAGCCAAGATGCCGTGCCCGTATTTTTACTTGTTAATCCTCTTAACTATATTCTCCGGAGTATCAGATGGGTCCACTTCGAGAATATTGGCTTTGAGAAGTCTTGCCTTTTTAAGTACATCTTTACGTCTTGTAAACGGCAAGATTGCGTAGATGATTCCGTCCTCATTGAAGACAGGGGTATCAAAAGCCTCTTTTACTTCGTCTTCGTTTCCTTCCTTCAGAGATATAAGGGTGAGAGGATAACCAAGATTCTTCGCTTCATCAACTTCTTCCTTTAGAGCATCCATGAATGTGATATACTCATTCTCCTTCACTTCAACCTGTTTCTCAATGACTTCCGGAACCTTGACTTCAATAGGAGTGTAGTTGTTCTTGATGATAATTTCAGGCTCCTTCTCGATTGAGACTTCTTTCACAACCTCAACAGGAATCTCTACCGGCATGTAGTTGTTTTTGATGATTACCTCAGGTGTAGTCTCTTTTACTATTTCGACAGTAATTTCTTTCTCAACTTCTTTGACAATCTCGACAGGAACTTCTTTAATGACTTCAATCGGAACTTCCTTCTCAACTTCTCTGACAACCTCGACAGGAACTTCCTTAATCACCTCAACTTCAACAGGAACTTCTCTGACAACCTCAACTGGAACTTCTTTCACCACTTCCTTTACAATCTCGACAGGAACTTCCTTTATGACCTCTCTAACGGCAGTCTCTTTCTTTACAAAGTTGAATTCCTCACCTGAGACGCTGCTGGATGAAGGATCGTCAAGAGGTCTCGTATAGAGAGGCGAATCATAGGCATTTGGGGCTAGCTTATCGATTTTTTCAATGTATTCGTCATTCTCGGAATTATTACGACCAGATGTGATGACAGCTATTTCGATGAAAACAAGTCCGATAAGTATTGGAAGTGCCTTTGACAGGACACTGTAGATATCATCACGGGATATATTGTAGGCGGGAACTATGAAAAGGATAAAAACTCCCGTAAAAACTGCAAGAATTAGGATTGAAAGAATCACACTTGTCAATACAAGCTTGCTCGTATTCTTGGCTTTTGCCATATTTCCTCCTAAAAGTCGTGCCAAAACAGGCAATTCATTGTAATATTATATCGATAGAATGATATGAATACAAGATTTAAAGTTTTATCTGTTATTCTCATTTTCCTTTTCTCCCTTGTGGTTGCTGTCTTCTTTTTTTCGAATAGCGGTTTTATTGCCAGGAGGACGATGAATGAGAGGTTGAAGGCCGTAGAGGATGAGATTAAGGAGAAGGAGGGAACCCTCAATGCCTTGAGGTACCGTGCCTCAGGCGGAGCCTTTACATCAGGGAGGGACGGAGAACTTGTCTACTCGTTTCCCGATGATGATATTTTTGATCCTCTAAGTGGAAGTACCAGCTATAAGAGGGTGGACGGGTTTGAGGGAATCAGCATTCCGGGGTGTGTGCTTGTCTCTCTTATGGTGACTTTTTTTTATTGTATTGTCATTCTGCTGGTTATACCTCTTATGAGGAGAAAAGGAGTAAACAATGGCAGACATCATCGGGTATGAGAGAAGCAATATTGAAGAGATTGCATCAAGATTCAGAAGAGGGGAGGTTGGAATTCTTCCCTGTGATACTATCTACGGACTTTCTGGGATAGTCAATGATGAGATAAAGGAGAGACTCTACGTAATCAAAGAGAGGCCCCAGAGCAAGAACTTCATTGTACTTATGACACGTGGACAGGTGAAGGAAAGCAACCTTATTGTACCGTCTGACATTTTTTCTCTCTGGCCGTGCAGCCTGACCGCAATACTTCCCGCTATGGACGGAACTACACTTGCGGTCCGCGTTCCCTCTGATCCGTTTCTGTCGCTGCTTCTTCCTCTTTCCGGCCCCATATTCTCAACATCTGTGAACATATCGGGCTCGCCGAGTTTGCTGACATTCGACGAGATACTTCCCATCTTCGGCGAAAAGGTTGATTTCATCGTCAGGTCAGATACAGTCAGCGGGGGGAAGAGCTCAACACTTGTAGATGCAACAGAAAAGCCCTACCGTGTATTAAGGCAGGGCTCATATGAGTTCAAGCTCTAATCAGCGGATTTTTCTTGCTTCCATATAGTAGCGCTTCTCGTTAGCATGTCCTATTGAGAAGGTCTTACGCGGATAAGCTCCATCCTTTAGCATGTCAGAGAAGAATTTCTCCTTGGAGACATCCGGAAGGATGATTCCGAGGTTGCCTTTTCTTGCTCCCAGTTCGAGCGTGACATCCACACCATGGATATAGTCGACTTCTCCCTTCTTCTCTTCAAGCATCCTGTCGATGACGAGCTGGATGGTTCCTGCAGCGATTGCCTTCTCTCCACCGTTTACTGTGTAAACATAGAGGTCATCACCGGTATTCAAGCCGAAGTGCTGGCCCGGTTCATTAACTTTCTTCAAAAGGCATTCCCTGCATCCAACCTTCTCTTTTGTGAAAGAAGAACAGAACTCTTTCAATAGTGATTCAAATGTCTCCTGGTCTATATTGAAAAATACTCTGTGGATAGGTTCAAAGAGGAGACCTTCGTCAAAGATATTCTCAATCTCAACAAGTGCAAAGCGTGCAGGATGAGTAAGTCTCTCCTCCTCACTCAGTCCTTTCTTGATATCTTCCCAGCATGACTTTGCAGTTGCCAGTGAATGGTTGCCGTCGCCCATTGCGAAGAGAAGCGGGTTAGCCTTGTCGAGAGCAGAGTAGAGTTCTTCAAACCCTTTGAGGATCCCTTCTTTGTCACTTTCACTGTTGACAAGATAGCCCTTTAGATGGCCACCATTCTTGTTGAGGTTGCAGTCATAGACGACAGAAAGCTTATTCCTTCTATCTCTCAGTGGCTCGATGATCTTTCTGTCCTTGTCTGAGATAAGCACCATTATATGTGGAAGTTCAATTGGGGCATCCTTCCTAATTTCCTTTCTTGGTGGAATACGAGAGAGGATCGTGCCTTCCGTTGCCCTGATGAGTGTTCTTGAATCCTTTGAATAGTCATAAGCTTCCAGGTCGAGTGCAACCATGAGGCCGAAGCGTGTTCCACATTCTGTTGCTCTCTCTACAAGAATGAAACTGTCTTTGTATTCATCAAAGATGCCTCCGTCAAGATACTCGTTCATCTTTTTGTTGATAGAAGAGATAATCTTCTCTTTGTCACCGCTTTCGAGGTATACCTCCGGATAGATTATTCTGAGAGTTGACGGGTCTTCGCCCACTTCGTCGGAAAGACTCTCCCAGTATTCCGGCTGGGATGTATACTGGTCACAGGCGACCACGGCCCACTTGCTTGAGTCAACAGACTTCTTTGGGAGAAGGATGTCGGGGGCCTTGATGCCGTAATTCAATAGTTTTTCGGATATCGTCATAAATAACTCCTAATCTTGTCTTTTTTGTTAGTCTAACATTGAAAACGTGAGGTATCTATCAGAATTTTTCGTTTTTTCTTAGCCCGTAGGACAATCGCACCAAATCGTGCTTGACAGATTGCATAAGGTATGAATCTATGC
>CAVHPV010000011.1:0-40737 GCA_963638045.1 Faecalibacterium sp. CAG:74
ATCAAGATGGCCATTTCGTCGTGAGCTTTCATCTACCCCGGGGCTGAACTGTTACGGAGGAACAGCACTATCTCTGTGCTTATTGCATGAAATCACTTGATATCATCGACAACGGAGTGGCAGAAAAGGTGACAATAGATCACTTCAGACCCAGGTCGAAGTATCCTGATGATGCTGTGACATACACAAATCTCTTCGGAGCTTGTAGAACCTGCCAGGACAAGAAAGGTGATGGGGAGATGTATACTAATCTTCTCGATGAAGAGATGGTGAATAGAATCAGATATGAACATTCAGGGAGGATGAAGTCATCAGACAGCAGGATAGAGGAAGATATATCTTTGCTGGAGCTGAATAATGAGTATCTGCGACGCGCCAGAGGCTCTGTCCTCTCTTCCTTCATAAAATGTCTCAATGGAAAATATGGAGAGAGGAGAATAACAAAGAATGAGTGGCGACAGGAGAAAGAGAGAATCCTGAAAAATGAGAGATACACTCCATATATAGGGATAGTCCTAAGCTATATTGATAAGCATGAGAAGGCCTGCTGAAGAGCTTTAGTGTTACCTCTAGGCTTCTGATTTTCTCCTGGATTTTAGCTTCCAGTTCTTTTCTATGCGTGTAAATAAGTCTCTGTATTTTATGTAGATGTACATTTTTGCTTCCTCCGGAGAAACCGATCCTGCTCCTCTATTTTCAATTCCAGCTTCTTTTGTTTGTTAATGGTTATCCATCTGATTTGCTTTTGTGAAATATGAAGCCAGTTTGAAGAAATATCTTTACTTAAGGCAAAAATCCTATAGAATATAGAATATAGAATTTAAAAAAGGAGCAATATATGAGAAAACTCAAAGCTTTATTTGTTGTCTGTCTCGCTCTTGCACTTGTTCTTACCTCCTGCACAAAGAAGGAAAGCACAACGAGTGAGACAGCATCTGTCAAAAACAAGAACATTAACATCGCAACAGCATCCATCGGAGGTGCGTACTATGCTGTCGGCCAGGAAATATCGAACCTTACAAACAAACATTCGACAGGCTTGACCATGGCTCCTGAGGTAACTGCAGGTGCAATTGAGAACCCAAGACTCGTTGACCAGGGCGATGCTGACTTCGGTATTACAAATGCTAACCTTGCCTATGCTGCTGTAAGAGGTGAGTCTCCTTATACAAAGGTATTGAACATCAAGGCTGTCGGTAACCTCCATCCGTCCGTATTCCATATCATTGCTCTTGAGTCTTCAGGCATTAAGACTATTGCTGACCTAAAAGGAAAGAAGGTGGCAGTCGGTCCTGCAGGTGGTGGTACTCTCCCTGTCCTTGAAATGCTTCTCGGCCTCTACGGGCTTACACTGGATGACATAACACCATCCTATATTGCATATAATGACGGCTTTACTCAGCTCTCTGACGGAAATGTCGATGTTGCCCTTGCTCTCTCCGGGTACCCGGCATCTTCTGTCATGGAGCTTTCTACAACAAAGAAGATCACATTCGTCGAAGTCACCGAAGACGATATGGTTAAAATTGAAAAAGAATATCCATATTACACAACCATCATGGTCCCTGCAGACACCTATGGCATGGCTAAGGATGCAAGGGCGCTTGGAATTATGAACGTATTCTTTGTCAATGCTGACCTTGATGACGAGACAGTCTACAAGGTGGCTTCCTCTGTCTATAACAACCTTGACGAGTTTGCACAGAACAATGCAACCGCTAAGCAGATTGATGCTTCTACAGTGTCCGACACCGTCATTGAGCTCCACTCAGGTGCAAAGAAATACTTCGACGAAAAGAAATAATCAGGGATTCTCACTATGGAAAATACAAAATTAAAGAAGGTGAGGGAGACGGCTGTGCTTGTCATAGCTGTCGCCATCAGCCTTTTCCACTTATTGAACGTGTCCGGCATCATTACGATGTCGACTATGCCCATCAGAATTCTCCACCTCCTTGCCATGATGCTTCTTGTCTTCATGACAAAGGGGACGAAGAAGGAGAATATGAAAGGGCTCGATTCTGCCGTCAGGGTCATCGGATTCATCCTGACTGCCGTCTGCAGCATATATCTCCTTGTGAGGTATGCAAACATTGCCGAAAGTGGCGGTCAGACTGTCCCTCTCGATATCGTAATGGGTGCGATAATGATGATTGTCGTTCTGGAGGCAGCAAGGCGCTCAGTTGGCTTTGTTCTTGCCCTCATCAGCGCTATCTTTCTTGTTTACCCATTTATCGGGCCGTTCCTTCCGGGACTTCTCGGGACAAGACAATACAGTCTCACAAGAATCATCACACTTCTCTATACGACAAGTGACGGTATCTACGGTACTCCGATTTCTGTTTCATCGAACTACATCATACTTTTCTGTATCTATGGTGCATTCCTGTCGCAATTCGGAGCAGGTGAGTTCCTCTTCAACGTTTCCTCAAGCTTTACAAGCAAATTCTCGGCTGCTGCCGCAAAGACATCGATAATATTCTGTGCACTTCTGGGAATGATGAGCGGATCTGCTGCCGGTGTCGTCGCCGTAGCGGGAAGTTTGACCATACCGATGATGATCAAAGAAAGCTACACAAAGGAAGAAGCTGGGGCTATCTGTGCTGTCGCTGCTACAGGCGGGCAGATTATGCCTCCTGTCATGGGAGCTGCAGCATTCATCATGGCTTCAATCATAGGTGTACCCTATCTTGAGGTCATGAAGGCTTCGATTATCCCTGCTATCCTTTACTTCTTCTCCATCTTTATCGTGGTCCATCTCCTTGCAAAGAAGAGAGGGATGAAACCATGTTCGGGTGAAGACGTTAAGAAGTTCTGGCCTGTCTTCAAGGCTGACTGGCCACTTGCTATTCCTATCATCTCATTGATCGTGATGATGATCCTGGGGTATTCACCGTTCAAGGCTGCTTATATGTCCATCATAATTCTCCTTGTTGTCTATGTACCACATAAGTGGCATAAGGACGGTGAATTCAGCTTCAGGGCTTTTGGAAAGAACATAATCGAAGCTCTCAAGCACGGCGCCATGGACACAATCTCCATTGCAACTGCTTGTGCCGCAGCGGGGATTATCAGCGGTATTCTTTCAGTAACCGGACTTTCCGTAAAGCTTGCTTCCCTAATTGTTGAGATTTCGAACGGTCACCTGATTGTCGCATTGATCCTAACGATGATCATCTCTCTTATCCTGGGAATGGGACTTCCGACAACCGCTGCTTATCTTGTCCTGGCAACTGTCATTACCCCGGCACTTGTCCAGATGGGAGCATCCCTCCTGAGTGCACATCTCTTTGTGTTCTACTTTGGGTGTATTTCTACTATCACACCTCCTGTAGCACTTGCAAGCTATGTTGCGGCCGGAATTGCGAAGGCGGACCTGAACAAGGTCGGGTACAAGGCATTCTGGTACGGCATTGTTAGCTTTATCCTGCCGTTTCTCTTTGTATATGGTCCGGGACTGCTCCTTGAGGGCTCTGTGTTAAATATAATCCAGACGGTTATTTTTGCAATAATCGGCACACTTGCCATTGCGATGGCTATTGTGAACTACATCTACACAGATCTTCCGTGGCCGTTCAGAATCCTGTTGCTTGTTGCTGGTATCTTGATGATTTATCAGGGGACGCTTACAGACATCATTGGTCTTCTGATTCTTGCTGCTATCGTTGCTTATTCCTACATGAAGAAAAAGAGGAGTGCTGCTGTAAAGGCAGAGTGAGATGATGAATACGCCTTTGGAAAAAAGAAGTAAATTTGCATCCGACCTTGCTGGCGGGAGAAGAGACGACTCTATCAGGGAGAAGTACATCAGAGAAGTCTTTGAGGGGAACCACACTGTCGCTTCCTATAATCCACTTGAGGATGTAAAACCCTTCGTTGGTCTTTCTGAAAATGAGGAGGCCGTCAGAACTGTTTGTTTCTCCTGCCACAGCACATGCGAAGCTTTGGTCATAAGAGACAGGGAAACAAAAAAGGTTCTGAGGGTGGAAGGGGACCCCGAGTCCCCGATAACCCACGGCTTTCTCTGCTCGAAGGGACTGGCAAGCCCTGACCTTCTTACAAATGAGACCAGGGTGAAATATCCGATGAGGCGTATTGGTAAAAAGGGGGAAGGCAAGTTCGAGCGTATAAGCTGGGATGAGGCTCTTGATGAGATAGCCGGAAAGCTTTCTCTCTATAAAGAGAAATACGGACCTGAGAGCGTTGCTATGCTTGAGGGCACAAGACGAGGCTGGAGCCGGGTCTATTCCCGCTTTGCCAATGTCTTCGGTACTCCCAACCACGGTGCCGCCGGGTGGGCACAGTGTCTCTGGTCGAGGCTTATTGATTGCAATATGACCTTCGGCCGTGGGGCACAGTATTCCGAAACTCATGACTTTCCAAACACAGACTGTGTTGTATGCTGGGGAGTTAATCCCCCGACATCATGGGGCGTCAGGGCGAAGGATATCATGGCCGCACGTCAAAGGGGGGCACTTCTTATTGTAGTCGATCCATTCCTCTCTGAGAGTGCTGCCAAGGCGGATGTTTTCTTGCAGCTTAGACCCGATACCGATATGGCTCTGGCCCTGGGAATGATAAGGTGTATCATCGACGAAAAGCTCTATGACAGGGAGTTTATAGAGAATTACACATACGGCTTTGAAAAGCTTGAGGAGCATATAAAACAATACACTGTTGAGTGGGCTTCTGAAATAACAGGTGTTCCTGCTGACACTATAAGGCTTGCATCAAGACTTTATGCCAAGTCAAAAGGTGCCAGTATGATAAGGAGCCTTGCCGTTGACCAGGTCCATGACAGCGTACAGGTGTCACGTGCAATATCAATTCTGATAACAATCACGGGGAACATAGGAAAGAAAGGCAGCAACAATGTCTGCTCCTCCCGTGGAGAGATAAGCCAGAATACGCTGGATTTTATCCTTGCCTCCAATGTTCCTCAGGAAGTACAGGAGAAGAGATGTGGCTACAGAGAGTTTCCGCTCCTGACACAGGAGCTTTCCCCTGTTCCCACAGCTCATATGCCGACACTATGGAGACAAGTTGTGAGTGGAGATCCCTATAAGATCCGCTGTGGTCTCATATTCGGGAGTAATGCGGCTGTGAGCTACACGAACTCTACGGAGGTAGAGAAAGCACTTTCAGCTTTTGAGTTCCTGTGTGTTTGTGACATTTTCATGACACCGACTGCAAAATATGCTGACATTGTTCTCCCCGCCTCAAGCTGGCTGGAGAGAAAGAATGTTATAAGTTCCTATCAGACAAGTAATACTTTCACAATATTCCAGCAACCCGCCGCCGAGACTCCTGATGAGTCGAGAAATGACGTTGACATAGTCTGTGAACTTGCTCGGAGACTGGGACTCGGAGATTACTTCTGGAAGGATTCAGAGGATTTTTATGATTATCTTCTCTCTCCTGCCGGAGTCACATATAAGGAAGGTGTTGAGCAAAGAAGGCTCTATGCCCCAATGAAGTACGGGGTGTATAAGACAAGGCCGTTCAAAACCCCCAGCGGAAAGATAGAAATCTACTCCACCCTTGCAGAGGAGAAGGGTTGTGACCCGCTTCCTAGATACACACCATCCTTCAGTGTGAGGACGGACGAGTATCCTGTTTTGATGACAACTGGAAGACACGAGAATGCCTTCAGGATATCGGAAAACAGACAGAACCCGTACCTCAGGGAACTCTCTCCGAAGGCTTGGATAGACATAAGTAAGGAGACTGCCTCGAAGTACGGCATAAAGAACGGTGGAAAGGTTCTTGTGAAGACGACTGCAGGGGAGGCTTATGCCTGGGCAAGATTCACTTCTGGACTCAAGGAAGATGTTGTGCAGACTATCAGCGGATGGTGGGATGAGTACAACATCAATAGGACCGTCGGATGGGATAAGTATGCTGCAGGCGTTGGTTCGGTAGTTGCCAGAGGCTATTGGTGCAGCCTTTCCGGTGTGGAGGATGAAAGATGAAGGAGTATTTCTTTGTCGATATTGATCGCTGCTGGGGCTGTAAGAGTTGCATGGTGGCGTGCAAGAAAGGGCACTCAATCCTTCCCGGAAGCCTGAGCTTCATTTCTGTTTTCAGAATCGAAAACAGAAAGGAGGATGGCTCTGTAGTGTGTGATTTTATTCCTGTCCTCTGTCAGCATTGCACGGATGCTATTTGCATCAAGAAGTGCCCGAAGAAGGCAATAAAGAAAAGAGATGACGGAGTTGTAGTGATAGACCGCTCGCTTTGTATCGGGTGTGGTGTATGCTCTGCAGTCTGTCCTTATGGTGCGATATCGATGGAGAGGAACGGGGATGATGAGAAAAAGTACCCGTATAAGTGTGATCTCTGCTTTTTCCGCAAAGAGAAAGGAGCCCAGACGTACTGTGAGCAGCACTGTCCGGGAGGAGTATTCAGAACACTTTCTGAGGATGAATTCAGAGAAGAGAAAGAAAAGTACAGATACATCCGAACTTTTGGACAGGTTGTCTATGTATCTGATGTGATTGATTTAAATAGTCAGTTTTAAGGAGTTTTTATAATGAGTTATTTCAAGGAAAATGCATGGTGGGCAAGTCCTTACAATGAGAAGGACGAGGTTATTGCTCAAAGTAAGCCGAAGCAGAAGGTTATTTTGCATGATGCCACACTTCGTGATGGGGAGCAGACTCCCGGTGTTGTATTCTCTTCAGACGACAAGTACAGGATTGCCGAGGGACTTTGCGAAGTCGGAGTCACAAGAATTGAGGCTGGAATGCCTGCTGTCTCTGAAGATGATTTCAATGCAGTGAAAAGAATATCGAAGATTAAGGGAGCTGAGGTCTTTGCCTTTGCACGTGCTATGCGTGTCGATATCGACAAGGCAGCAGAGTGCGGGTGCAAGGGTGTTGTAATTGAGGTCCCGATCGGGTACCCGAAACTTGAGAAACAGTTCCACTGGACATGGGAGAAAGTCTTTGAGAAGAGTGCGGATTGTATCAACTATGCAAAGGCATGTGGCCTCTATGCATGTTACTTCCCATATGATGCAACCCGGGCAAGGGAAGAGGATATCGAGAGTCTCTTCTCTGCATTGATGAGGGATGCCAGACCGGATTCCATCGGTCTTGTGGACACAATGGGATGTGCTCTCCCTGAGACAATAAAGTATATGGTGAGATGGTACAAGAAGATGACGAACGGTCTACCGATAGAGGTCCATTGTCACAATGATTTCGGCATGGCTGTTGCGACTGAACTTGCAGGTGCCGCAGCAGGTGCTGATGTACTTCATGGGTGTATCAACGGACTGGGTGAGAGAACAGGAAACGCATCAATAGAAGAACTGATCATGTGCATGAACATCCTCCTGGGGATGGATACTCCATACAGGGAAGATAAGCTTATGCCTCTCTGTCATATGGTTGAGGAGCTTTCCGGTGTCACATGCCCGCACAACAAGCCGGTTGTAGGGGACCGCAACTATATGCGTGAGTCAGGTATCGGGGTTGACCTTGTTGTGAAGGACCCTCTTGCCATGTTTGCGACAGACCCGGCCTATTTCGGCAAAGAGGCAAAGGTTGTCCTGGGAAAGAAGAGCGGAAAGCTCTCTGTCCATTATTACCTTGATAAGCTGAATCTGAGTGCAAGCGACGACCAGGTCATGGAAATACTCTCTGCTGTCAAGGCTATGGGATTGGAAAAGAAGAGACTTATCACTGAAGAGGAATTCAAAGAGATAGTCGGAAAGATTCTGTAATAAAAGGAGAAAAAAATGAAAAGATTTATCGACATCAGTTTACCACATGAGAACAACGGTACAGAACCGTACCCACCAACATTTGAGTTCTCCCCGCATGAGGCAGGGGCAGCAAGACTTGGAAAGCTGGCAGGGGTTGAGCCATCTGCATTTCCGAATTCAATGGCACTTGCAACAGATAAGGTGAGCGGAAGCAGCCATTCCGGTACCCATATCGACGCTCCATGGCATTATTCTCCGGTATGCGAGGGGAAGAAGAGCAAATCAGTTGATGAGGTACCGCTTGAGTGGTGCTACGGCGATGGTGTCATCCTCGACATGAGACATAAGAAGCCGGGTGATGAGATTACAGTTGATGACCTCAAGGAAGCATTGAGGAAAATCAATTATACGCTTAAGCCGATGGATATCGTTCTTCTACACACAGGATGTGACAAGTATTGGGGAACAGACACCAAGACATATCTTGCAATGCAATCCGGACTCGGCATTCCGGGACTTGACTGGCTTCTTGACCAGGGAATCAAGTGTATCGGTATCGATGCATGGACTCTTGACAGGCCCGTCGCTGCAATGGCTGAAGAGTATCGCAAGACAGGCGACAAGAGTGTTCTCTGGGCAACCCACCTCCACGGCAGGGAGAGGGAATACCTCCAGATAGAGAAACTCGGGCACCTTGAGGATGTCCCTGTTCCGTTCGGGTTCACCGTCTGTGCCTTCCCATGCAAATTCAAGGGTGCTACGGCAGGTTGGACAAGGGCAGTTGCCATTGTAGAAGAGTAAAACTGTGTTCCGGCCGGTCTTCCATCCGGGAGGCTGGCCGTTTTGGAGTGATAATGACGAAGATAGATACATTTTTAGAGAGGAAATCCAATGATCCGACAAATGTGGAGAAACAGCATTCTCAGGGAAAGATGACTGCTAGGGAACGGTTGGAAGCTCTTTTCGACAGGGACACATTTGTTGAAGTTGGGTCGATGGTCACCAACAGATGCACATATTTCGGACTTGAAAAAAAGCGCATTGACGGTGACGGTGTGATTACCGGGTACGGGAAGGTTGACGGGCGTCCTGTCTTTGCATACGCACAGGATTTCACTGTGCTCGGTGGATCCCTTGGGGAAATGCATGCCAACAAGATTTGCAATATCATGGATATGGCATATAGAGCAGGATGTCCACTCGTGGGTCTCAATGACTCCGGCGGGGCAAGAATCCAGGAAGGGGTTGACGGTCTTTCCGGATACGGCAGGATTTTCTTCAGAAATGTAAAGTCTTCCGGTTATATTCCCCAGATTACGGCAATAATGGGACCGTGTGCGGGTGGTGCTGTCTATTCTCCAGCTTTGACTGATTTTGTCTTCATGACAAAAGACACCGGGAGAATGTTCATAACAGGACCTAATGTAATTAAGGCAGTGACCGGAGAGGACGTCAGTGCAGAGACTCTCGGCGGGGCTGACACACATTCAAGGAAAAGCGGTGTCGTCCATTTCACATCCTCTTCTGACATGGAATGCATAGATTCTATACGAAGGCTCCTTTCGTATCTTCCAGTCAATTGTAATGCGAAGGCTCCTTTGAAAGCCTCAGAAGACAGGGTGGGGAAGAATACGAGACTCCTAGAGATTGTCCCCGAGGCATCAAACAAAATGTATGACATGAGAAATGTCATATCGGAACTGGTCGATGACGGTGAATACATGGAGTACCAGAAAGACTATGCGCCGAATATTATCACATGTTTTACCCGTTTCGGAGGGCGGAGCGTTGGCCTTATTGCCAACCAGCCGAGAATGCTCGCCGGCTGTATCGATATTAACGCGTCAGACAAGGCCGCGAGGTTTGTCCGCACCTGTGATGCTTTCGGACTTCCGCTTGTAACACTTGTCGATGTTCCGGGTTATCTTCCGGGAAAAGGCCAGGAATGGGGTGGAATCATCAGACACGGAGCAAAGCTACTTTATGCCTACAGTGAGGCAACCGTTCCTAAGGTAACGGTGATTCTTAGAAAGGCCTATGGAGGAGCGTTCCTTGCAATGTGCTGTAAGGAACTTGGCGCAGATGTCACCTATGCCTGGCCGTCAGGAGAGATTGCCGTAATGGGTGCCGAGGGTGCGGCAGACATTGTTTTCCGCAGTGTCTCGGCTGATGAAAAGAAAGAGAAGACAATGGAATACAAAGAGGAGTTTCTGAATCCTTATAAGGCTGCTGAACATCTTTTAGTTGATGAGGTAATCAGCCCGGAGGATACAGGAATGTATATCACCCGTGCTCTTGATATGTTTGCAAACAAGAACCGTGATAGGGACAGAAAATACCATGGCAATATCCCCCTCTGATGTTACAGGAGTAATACTCTGTGGGGGAAGAAGTTCCAGAATGGGGGAGGATAAGGCTCTTCTCAATTACAAAGGAGAGAGTTTTCTTTCCCATGCATGCCACAGTCTCTCTTTTTGCCACGACATTATAATCGCATCCGGGGAACGGGATTATTCTCACCTTGGATGTAAGTGTATATCTACGGAGGATATTTATAAGGAAAAGGGGCCTCTTGCCGGGATTCATGCAGCGCTGAAGCTCTGTGTAACAGAATATGCCTTTGTGCTCTCTGTTGACCTGCCACTTTTTACTTCCTCACTTGGCTTGGGACTCCTCGGAGAGATGGATTCCTCCCGGGATGCTGTTGTCCCACGGACACCGGATGGACGTATTCATCCTTTGTGTGCAGTCTACAGGACAACTGTCGCATGTACTGCTGAGAGAATGCTAATGGAGAACCGACTGAGGGTGCGAGACCTTCTTGAAAACATAAAAACATACTTTCATGATGTCGGGAACGTTCAGGACGTAATAAATGTGAACACGAAAGATGACTACAAAAATCTAAATTTGTAGGTTATATTGGAAGGAGAGGGAGATAGGTATAATGACTGAGTATCTGACGAAGGCTGAAATTGTCTATAACATAATTCTTGATAAGATTCTGAAGGGTGTATATAAACCGGGAGAGAAACTTGTCATAAGGCAGATTTCTGCCGAACTTGGAGTGAGTGACACTCCCATCAGGGAAGTCTTCAAGAGACTTGAGTCCGAACATTATGTCGAATACAGTGCGAATAAAAGTGTGACTGTGAGCCGGATGGAACCGTCTGAAATAGAAGATTTTTTCTGCATAAAAGGTGTCCTGGAGGGGTATGCCACAAGACTCAGTGTCGACATCCTGACAAAAGAGGATATAGCCGAGATTAGAAAAATAAATGATGACATGCGCTCAGCTGTGACAAGTGGTTCTCTCGATAATGTTCCTCTTCTCAACAAAAAATTCCATATGAGGATATACCAGAATGTCCCAAATAAACAGCTTCTTTCAATGATTGAGGACATATGGAACAAATGGTCTGTAACTAAACGTGTCTTCTCTACATCTCCAGAGAGATCTCTGCACTCTGTCGAAGAGCACGATGAGATTATTCGTCTTATTGAGGATAAAAAATACGACGAAGTTGAAAATTATGTACGACAGCATAAGATTAGAGCTGGCAGAGAAATGGTGGGGTCACTGTCGAAATCCTGAAAACTGTAAAAATATAATTTCTTCTTGACAGATGGAAATAGTGGGTTACTCTTGTGATAAACTGGTACTACCAGTAGAACCAGTCAGAAGGAGAGTCCATGAAAGAGAAGAAGATTATCCCTTACTTATACTTACTGCCCGCAGTTATTCTGCTGGTTTTGTTCATGTACTATCCTACGGTCAGCAACTTTATCTACAGCTTCCTGAAGTGGGATCTTTTTAAGGGTACAAAGAAATTCATAGGGTTCAAAAACTACATTGATCTATTCAAGGACGAATCATTCTATGTAGCTCTTGGAAATAACATCAAATATGTTGTCATATCGATATTTTTCCAGGTCTTTGTGGCTCTTATCTTTGCTGCCCGTCTTGAGCAGATGAAGAGAAAGGGCGTATCTGCATTCTGCAGGACAGTGGCATTCATTCCATCCCTCATCTCCCTTACAGTTATTGGGCTTCTTTTCTCATTTGTTTATAAGTCTGATGGACTTCTCAATAGCTTCCTGTCGTTGTTTGGTACAGAAGTGACTAAGGGGTGGCTTGGAGATTCAAAGACCGCCATCTATGCCGTTATAGCTGTATCACAGTGGAAAAGTATCGGATATACGATGATGCTTATCGTAGTTGCTATTCAAAGAATATCGAAAGAGCAATATGAGGCTGCTGTAATGGATGGTGCGAGCCAGCTTCAACAATTCTGGTATGTCACAGTTCCTCTTATCAAGGACATGCTCGGAATATCTATGGTTATAAATATTTCGGGAGGTTTCCTTGTTTTCAACGAAATATATGTTATGACAAACGGAGGTCCTCATGGTTCGAGTGAGGTACTCAGCACTATCATGTACAAGAATGCTTTTACACACGGGAAGGTCGGATATGCCTCAGCTATCTCGATTGTTCTGATGGCTGTGTCTGTAATTTTCTTTGCTGTTCAGCAGAAAATCTCAAAGAAGGGGGAGAATTGAAATGAGCAGGAACCGGAAAGTCAAAGCACCTACCTCAGACATAATTCTTAACACCGTACTGGACATCCTGATCTTTGCATTTGTGATCATTATCCTTGTTCCTCTTGTATGGATGGCTGTGAGTTCGTTCAAGGAAACTAACGAAATATTCTCGAATATATGGGGACTTCCTGAAAAGTGGAGGTTTGAAAACCATGTCACTGCGTGGAGAACAGGTATATCGAAATATTTCCTCAACAGTGTGATTGTGACTCTGGGGACAATTGCCCTAAACCTGACTGTATGTTCACTCATGGCCTTCTCTTTGACAATCTTTCGCGTGAAGTTCAGTTCCTTCTTCTCGGGTCTGGCTGTGATCGGAATGATGTTCTCTCCGATTGTTGCAATCTTTCCCCTTTACAGAGAGATCCAGCAGATGGGACTTTATAATAATCTCCTCAGTCTGATTTTGATTTACACAGCATATCAGATTCCGATGTCATTCATGCTTATCTATGCTTTCTTCAAAAACATTGACAAGGCATATATCGATGCCGCAAGGATTGACGGTGCTTCGGATCTCAGTATTCTTTTCAAGGTTTTCATTCCCTTGAGTGCGTCTATATTTATGGTTTCGGTTGTTCTGACCGGCTTTTATGCATGGAATGAGTTCACGTTCGCTCTTGTGTTCATCAAGAATGACGTCCTCAAAACTGTTCCTGTTGGCCTTCTCGCATTCCAGGGAGAGATGTATTCGGATTGGGGAGTTTTGCTTGCGGGGCTTACAATATCCGCATTGCCAATTATCGCATTATTCATATTTGCCCAGAAATACTTTGTCGCAGGGCTGAGTATGGGTGGAGTCAAAGGTTAGGAGAAAAATTATGCTGGTTTCAACATTAGGATTGGATGGATGGGAGAAAGACTATCTTGCCTCCCTGACAGGAACGGAGGTCGTTCACAGAAAACTGAGAGACTTATCCAGTGAAGAGCTTTCCTCCATTACGGGAGTATTTTCCTATGGCTATGATCTTAAGGAGGATACCATCAGAAAGATGCCGTCTCTGAGATGGATTCATATAGGTCAGTCAGGAATGGAGTATCTTCCTTTCGCCTATATAAAGGAGAGAGAGATAAAGGTCACCAATTCCAGGGGAATCAATGCTTCGAATATTTCTGAACATATTCTCTGTTCGATGCTTAATCATGCAAGGAAAACATCAGTCTATGCGGATGCACAGAAAAGGCATGAATGGGATACAGAGACCAGGATGGGTGAACTCAGGGATTCTGTGTTGGCCGTACTTGGACTAGGCATGGCAGGGCGTGAGGTTGTCAAGAGGGCTCTTGCTTTTGACATGAAAGTATATGGTATGGATATTGTCGATGTACACATTGATGGAGTTGAAGCTGTATATAAGCCGTCTGCAATCAAGGAGATACTGTCTAAGGCGGACTACATTGCACTTACAATGCCTCTGACAAAGGATACCCACCACATTATCAACAGGGAGTCACTTTCTGCAGTGAAAAAGGGCGCATACCTTATTAATACGGGGCGTGGAGGGCTTGTCGATATAGAGGCCCTCAAAGATGCAATCAGAAGCGGTAATCTCAGCGGGGCTTCTCTTGATGTCTTCGATACTGAACCTCTTAATGCAGATTCGGAACTCTGGTCATTTGATGAGAGCCTGACAATTACCCCTCATATTGCAGGAGATCATTTCTCCGCATATGGAAAGAGAATGATTGAGGTGATGGCCCGGAACATCAATGCATATCCGGAATATGAAAAAATGATCAATAAGGTGAACATTGATTCACTTGTATAAAAGGAGAACAAGTATGGCATTGGAAAATGTTAAGGATGTCCTGGCGACATTGAAAGGTAAGAAATTCAACAGGGTCTTCTATGTGTCCTGTGGCGGATCACAGGCTCTTATGATGCCAAGTAAGTTCTTCGTGGACTCAGTCTCGAAGACACTCTTTGCGCAGCACTACAACAGCAATGAGTTCATCTATACGAATCCGGCTCAGCTTGGTAAAGATTCAGTCGTCATTCTCTGTTCCCAGGAAGGAAAAACTCCTGAGACAGTCAAGGCTGCAGCATTTGCCCGAGAGAAGGGTGCTACTGTCATTACAATCGCCATGGTTGATGATTCTCCTTTACAGAAGGCTGGAGGTGAGCTTTTCGTTAAATATGGTTATTACATGACAGCAGATGCAATTGATACAAGCTATGGTGTTATGTATCTTCTCTCTGCCGGCATTGTCGATAACCAGGAGGGTACAGACCACCTGGATAAGATGATAGACAGTCTTACAAAGATTCAACCTGTCATCCAGAAGGCTAAGAGTGATTATCTTGACCAGATCATGGAGATGACTGAGGTATGTAAAGATGCAAAGGTGATTTATTCTCTTGCAGCAGGTTCAAATTATTCGCAGTCTTATGTCATGTGCAATTGCTACCTCATGGAGATGCAATGGATTAATGCTATTCCTATCCATGCAGGTGAGTTCTTCCATGGACCATTTGAAATCATCGAAAAGGATAGTCCGGTCATTCTTCTGATGGGTAAGGACAGTTGCCGTTTCCTGGAAGAGAGGGCTCTCAAGTTCTGTGAGAAATACACTGATAACCTCTTCGTATTCGATACAGCTAAGTGTGAACTTGGTGATATCGATAAAGATTATGAGGGATATATGACAACTCTTATCCTCAATAACCTTTGCAGGCTTTTCTGCCAGAAGCTTGCCATTGTTAGAGACCATTCACTCGATATTCGTAGGTATATGCATATCGTCGAGTATTAATCAGATAAAAACAAAAGGAGAAAACTATGAAAAAATCGCTAACTATCGTGCTGTGTGCTCTGATGTGTCTGGCACTCTTTGCTTCCGGTTCTTCCGAGAAGAGCTCCGGTGTACAGACAATTGAAGTCTTCACAAGATTCTCTGACGGAGCAACAAAGTCATACTTTGAGGAAGTTGCTTCTGCTTTCATGGCAGAGAACCCGGATATCAAGGTTGTCCTCTCCAGTGCCAATAATGCAAATTACAAGCAGGAAATCAATGTGCGTCTTGCAAGTAACAGCTCTCCTGACATCTACTTTGCATGGAGTGGATGCTATGCAGAGAATTTTGCTGATGGTGGAAGGGCTCTGGATCTTACTCCGTATCTGGAGGAGAACGAAGGTGAATGGTACAACACGTTCATCACCAACCAGTTCGGTCCATTTACATTTAACGGAAAGATTTATGGAATCCCTCTCATGATGGACGGTAAGGCATTCTATTATAATCAGGACATCTTTAATGAGCTTGGTCTTTCTGTTCCTGAGAACTGGGATGAGTTCATGGTTGTGCTCAAGGCTCTGAAAGCAGCAGGTTATATTCCAATCTCATTGGGAAATATCGAAGACTGGGCTACCGGTCACTATATGACAACTCTGAATCAGAGAGTTGTTCCGACAGAGACTCTTGCAAAAGATTATGCTTTGGAGGGGGATTTTAGTGCACATGAATATATCGAGGCTCTCGAGTACCTCGAAGAGCTTGTTCCATATTTCACTCCTGAGTTCAACTCCGTCACGTATGATGCCGGAATCAACGACTTCCTGAGCGGGAAGGCGGCGATCTACTATGAGCAATTCAACCAAGTCCAGTATATAGCTCCTGCTACATTCAACTGGTCATGGTTTGATTTCCCTGATATCCCGGGTGCTGCAGGAGATCAGAATGCTCTCACAGGTGCTCCTCAGGGGCTGATGGTGAGTTCCAGCACAAAGTATCCTGAGGCATGTGTAAAATTCCTCAAGTACCTCACCAGTCTTGACAACTCGAAGAAATTGGTCAAGGAAGCTATGATGTTCAGCTGCGTCGATGGTGCAATTACATCTGAGACAGCTACAGAAAAGATGGCTGCAATGGCTGAAACTATAAAAGCAGCATCCTCTGTGAATCTGTGGCTAGACAATGCCACAGATAGTGAAGTTTGCTCGGTTTATCTCTCCGGTATCCAGGCTATGGTCGGTGGCGATATGACCCCGAGTGAGGTTATGAAGGCTGTACAGCAGAAAGCTGCACAGGTTAAAGCTAATAAATAAAAAATCTTAAGGAATTGGCAAGTGTATTTCGAAACTCTTTTTAATTCATTGTTAGAACTGTTCCTGCTGGTTGCCATGGGTTTCACCTTGAGGAAAAAAAATCTGGTTAGGACCGAAACAGTTCGGGAATTGACTGACGTTCTTTTGATTATCATTCTGCCATTTTCTGTCGTTGCATCGGGCAACGAAGACTGCAGCAGGGAGATGATGACTAACATCGGTATGGCGTTTTTGATTGTCTCCCTCTATTATGTTTTTGCATTTGTCATTTCTTATCTTGCATTAAAACCCTTTACAAAAGACAAGAAGGTAAGGGCTGCGGGTATAAATATGGCAGTGTTCGCGAATACTGGTTTTATCGGTATACCCCTCAGTCAGATGATGTACGGCCAGGAGGGGGTGATTTACGCTGTCATCTATAATCTTATATATAACGTCTTTCTTTTTACATTCGGCGTAAGGCTTTTTGACGGCAAGAGCTCCAGAAAGGAATGCCTGAAGGCAGTTTTTCTTGATCCTCTTTCGATTTCTTCAATAATCGCAATTGCTCTCTTCTTCTCTCCTGTAAAACTTCCAATCCCCCTTTACAGTTTATTTTCGACTGTTGGGGATATAAGTTCTCCTTTGAGCATGATGATTATTGGTGCATGGCTTGTCGGAGTTGACTTCAGAAATATAATAAAACGACCTCTGGGGTATTATATTTCCTTTGTCAGGCTGATTGTGCTTCCGCTTATTGTTTATTTTGTATTGTCTTTCTTTGATTTGGATTCTGTTCTGGTGAGCAGTATAGTTCTGATTTCTGCTCTCCCGATAGGATCCCTGAATGTGATTTTTGCAGAGAAGTACGGTCACGATGTGTCATTTGTCAATGAGACTATGATGCTGAGCCTCTGTCTCTCTTTGATAACAATTCCGCTTATTACATTTATTTTGTGAGGTGTCTATGAAACTTGTGACTGCAGGTGATAACTGCATCGATTATTATATTAATACCAGGAAAGGTTTTCCGGGAGGAAATCCCGTCAACGTAGCAGTCTATGCCAAAAGATATATATCTGACGTTGCCTACATCGGGGTCGTCGGTGATGATGAAAACGGGAAAATCATGCTTTCATCCATTGCTGGTAAAGGTGTTGATGTATCTTCTGTCTCTGTTATTCCGGGAGGAACTACCTCTGTGACAACTGTTGAGCTGGTTGGATCGGAGAGAGTATTCAGAGGATATGACGAAGGAGTTCATAAACACTTCTCAATGACAGAAGGGCAATTGGAAAAATGTTGCAAAGCTGATGCTTTTGTTACCGGTATATGGGGAAGGTGCGAAGACTATGTTGGGGAGATTCATGAGAGTGGGACTATAGTTGTATTTGACTTTGCAACCAAACTTGAGGATCCTATTTTTCCTAGAATTGCAAAGACTGTTGACTATTCCTTCTTCTCCTGGGAGGGAGCAAAAGATCCTGAAGCGATCAAAGCGTTCATGACCAATGCTGTGGAGACAGGTACCCGGTGCGTTGTTGTGACGCTGGGTTCAGACGGAAGTGTTGCCTATGATGGCAAAACATTCTACAAAGAAGGGATAATCAGGTGTCCAGTAGTTGATACCATGGGGGCTGGGGATAGCTTTATTGCCGGGTTTGTCTGTAGTATAATGGATGGTGGTTCTATTCAGGATGCCATGAAGAAGGGGACCGAGAGTAGTGCCATGACTATTCAATATAACGGAGCTTGGTAGGTTGTATGGGGGAGTTTCAGTCCGAACGTATCTTAAAGAATCTTGAAGATGAGATTAGAAATATGGAGGTGGGAGAGTCACTCTCATCAGAAAGGGTCCTGTCTCAGCGTTTCGGTGTCAGCCGTAATATAATCAGAGAGGTTTTGAAGACCCTTGCGGAAAGGGGAATGATTGAGATACTTCCCGGTAAGGGTGCTTTTGTTGTTGATAATACCAACAAAATGTTCTCTCAGAATCTGGAGCGTATACTTGCCAGGAGAAATACAACGCTGAAGGATATTGTTGAAGTCAGAGAGGCTCTTGAAACACAGATTTTTCTTTTGGACAGTGAAAGGGCTACAGAAGATGATTACAGGGAATTCTGGAGAATTTATGATCTTCTTGAGGCTAACAGGAATAATCCCGAAGAGTACAGCAAATATGATATCATGCTACATAATGCCTTCGCCAAGGCAACACGCAATGCCATATATACTCTTTTTGTAGATACCCTTTATGACATTACCGACAGGCAGATCTTCCTGATTAATAAGGAGTGTCCTGATTATATCGAATCATCCCAGGCTGAACATAAGGGCCTTATCGAGGCTATAAAGAATGGTGATAAAGAGAAGATCAAAGCTATCGCACATGTTCATTTCTCCGATATTCTGAGCATGAACAGATGAAGAGAGCATGAAAGCAAACTTGGCTTGAGGCGTTGAGTTTTCTCTTTCTGATATGAATCGAACTATGGTGGCAGAGTTTGAGAGTGCAAATTTGTGAAAAAATCACAAAACTTAGAAATAAAACGCTTGAAAATTGCTTTCTTGTTGTCTGGTAGAACTTACACAAGATAAGGATTGATTTCTTCCTTTTCCTCTTCCCTGGTGTATGGGGCTGCTTGACTCAGTAGAATCATAAGGGAGAGATAGGAGCGGAAGAAGGGGTCGGACGAGGAGTTGAGGAGGGCTGTGAGCTCCTCTTTTGAACGGAATTGCTCCGGCCTTATATTCCCATACGTAATGAGAGGTAAGAGCTCCCGTTTTGATGCGCTCTTCTTGTCATCTTTGAGTTTTTCAAGGAGGACAAAAATCCTTTCGTAGTATTTCTGGTTATATATTTCTCCTGAGTCCAATACCTTTGCGTACCCGATGTTTATGTCATCATCTATCTGGTAGAGGAAGGATCTGTCCTCGACTGTGTTGTCACAATAGAGGTAGTAGAGAAGGGAAGGAAGCTTGTTGTGTCCCTTGCGTATTATCCTGCCACTACGCTGTATTCTCTGAAGTCTCGTTGCTGTGTTTGCAAGGAATATCCCGACTGTGCAATCAGGCACATCAAGCCCTTCATCAAGTGCCCTGCAGGCAATGAGGATTCTCTTCTCTCCGTCACGGAACGCGTTGAGGCTTCGTCTTTTCTCTTCCTTCTCCATGTTGCTTGTGTATCTTGTACAGCTGTATCCCTCTTGAGTAAGGAGAAAGTAGAGCTCATCCACCTGTGTGATTCGCTCTGTGAAGATGAGGACCTTGTCCTCCTCTTTCACTGTCTCCAGTATCGACATTGTAGCACTGAGCCTGCTCTTTGTAGTTGCAATCACACCCCGTCTCTCAAGGATGAAAGCCAATATGGCATCAGCCAGGCTTATGAGTTCCTCGTTTCTCGTTTCTCTCACTCTCTGGAGGAATTCCTCTATTGTGAGTTTCTGCTTTACGAGAAACGGCACCTTTGTTTTCAACACTCCCATGAGGGAAGTTATCTTTTCCGATATCTCATCATACCTCTGTCTTTCTTCCTCGTTGAGTCTCACTGCAATATTGAAGAGAACAAAGTCATTTACGACCTTGTCTGAGAGTGCGCTTTTGAGAGTATACCTGTAGAAGAGGGGGCCTATAGCCGGAATGAGCCGGCTCTTGAGCGACCTCACTTCTGCCGTGGCACTGAGTCCGAGTGCAGAGTAAAGCTCTTCTCTGTATCTTGGAGAATGCATGAAGTCGAAGAGATGGTAGTTGGCTGAACTTCCGTAGTGGTGGAATTCGTCAAGAAGCAGAAGGACATTTCGTCCCTCTGTCATATCTTTCTCGATAAGGATGGGAAGTGTGTCCCTGGCACGGTTGATTGTGAAGATTGAAATTGATGCGGGTATTATTTCTTTCCTTGTCTGGATGGCTATATCTGTCAGTCCTGTGTATTCAAGAGTCTTTCTCCATTGTTCAAGGAGTGCGATCCTCGGTACGACAACATATATTCTTATATTTCCACCTGTCTCTTCTATGCGTCTTTTTGCAGCAACAGAGGCAAGAAGTGTCTTCCCTCCACCTGTTGTGACTTCGATTACTCCCCTGTGGGAGACATCCTTCCATTTTTCAAGACATTCTTCCTGCCATTTATAGAGAGTAACCATATTATTATGATAGTCTTCGTCTTACGGTTCTACAATAATGCCGGGTTTCTTCTTCCAGTGTGACCATGCAATGCTTTTTGCGGCAGGCAATGGCATATTTATAAACCTTCTCCGGTTCGTACTCCCTGAGGGCATCCGTGTAGTGGTTCTCGTCTATCTGCCTCTGGCCATCCATGCATTCTGCTTCAAGGTTGTCGCTCTCAGCATATTTGACCTCTATTATCATTCCCAGATGTGCTTTCTTATGCATGATGAGAATGTCATTGTAGCCGAGTCCGCCCTCCCTCTGGGACTTCACAATCCAGTCGGTACGGAAGTTGAGGATTCCCAGGAGAAAACCATGATAAAAGTTCTCCTTCATATTGTTTCTGCCGGCAGTGTCACGGATACTTATCATATCATCCTGGTAGTCATCAAACATCTTCCGGATTACTTCAGGCTTTCCGTCCATGAAAGCCTGACAGAATGAGGTGCATCTTTCACTGTCATTCCCGGCCTCATCTTTGAACCAGCTCAGGATCTTCTCCTTGAAGACTGAGCGTATCTCCTCGTTCGGGATTTCCAGAGCCAATATGTTGTCCGTGCTGTCCTGCCTGTGATTCACCCTTGTAAGGTATCCTGTTGTATAAAGGACACTCCAGAGATTATCAATTGTCTTATCAAGCTCGGAGTATGTGAGTTCCTCGGAGATTTTCTTCATGACAGTCTTCCCGGCAACGAGCTCCTCTATCTCATCTCTTGTTGTAGCGGTTGCCTTGTCGAGGAATATGCGGATAATGTCATTGTTGCTGGTGTTGGCCCAGTAGTTTTGAGGATGAAGATCAGGCTCTGCCAGTAGATCTGATATGTAGTTGATTACATCCCACGGGCAGTAAACACTCTCATTGCCGAATTTGTAACCATCATACCATTTTCTCACTGTCTCGTGTTTGTGTCCGAATCCGTAGTATTCAAGCATCCCTTTCACTTCATTTTCAGTGAAACCGAAATACTCATCATACTTCACACTGCTGATAGACTGTACTTCAAGGTTGTTCAGCCCAGTAAATATGCTTTCCTTTGCAATTCTCAGGCATCCTGTCAGAATGGCGAATTGCAAGTTTTCGTTTGTCTTCAGGGTTCTCTCAAAGAGGTTTCGGATTAAGATTACCATTCTGTCGTAGTAGCCGTGGCTGTAGGCTTTGTCCAGGGGTACGTCATATTCATCTATGAGAATGATGACCCTTCTTCCGTAATGCTTCGAAAGTAGTGAAGAGAGTAACCATAGGGAGTTTCTCTGTTCATCTTCGGTATAAGTACCTGAGAGAAGTTTTTCGAAGTCTCTTTTCTCATAAGAATTAAGCTTTGGACTCTCCAGAAGATATATATGGCGCATTGCCTCTGCCTTGATAATTCGGGAGCACATTGAATACGCATCATCATATGAACTCCCGTCCACACTTTTCAGGCTTATTGAAATCACAGGATACCGGCCCATGTATTCATCACAGAGTTTTTTATCTTCCCTTATTGCAAGACCATCAAATAACTTCTCGTCAGCCCCGATTTCAAAGAATGATTTAAGCATCCCCATGTTGAGTGACTTGCCGAATCTGCGGGGACGGGTGAAGAGAGTGACTTTTGCACGGTCTGAGAGTATGTCATGAATAAGACCGGATTTGTCCACATAATAGTAATCTGAATTGAGTATTTCATTGAAATCCTCTATTCCGACAGGCAGGGCTTTTCTGCTCTCCATATTCTTTTCTCCTCACTTTGTTTGATTATACATCACATTTTGGGAGTATCTGAAGAAGAATAGCGACTGTTTTCTGGTAATTTGTGTGTTCTGTTTTCTTTCCTTTTTCATTTGTTTTCCTCTTTCTCCTTTCTTCTGTCATGTGCTATATTTACCTCAGTTGGAGGATTATGATGACATACGAAGAATTTCTTGAAGAGTTCAAAGCTCTTGAGAAGACAATGAAAGATACACTGGACAAGCTCGTGAAATGCGAGAAGAAGGTCACTAAGGATATTGAGAACGGCGACATACGCTCGGCAGAGAAGGACAGCGCCAGCCTGGAGAGTCTGACAGAGGCATATTTGAATGCTAAGAGTGAAGCACTTGAGAAGTTCTCGAGCTTCGACTACAGAGAGTATTTCCAGAGCGGGGCATTCACTGAAGAGATGCTCTCAGCCTTGAAAGGAAAGGGCCTTGACGTTGTTGGTGACTATCCGAACTATGAAGTCTTCCCGACTAAGATCAAGCTTGATGCCGAGACACAGGAAGTCACACTTGGCAAGAAGAAGATTGCTACAATGAGGCCGGCTTGTGTTGCTACAGCTACTAAAACTCTGGTCGACAAGCTTGAGGCTGCATCATTCAACGCTGTCTCCTTTGCTCAGGACCTCGAGAATGCATATACCCTCCTCATTGCCAGGGAGAATGAGAAGGCCGGAAGCCGTAAGTTTACATTTGGTGCATATCTTACACTTCTTGACCTCTACAAGCTTATGGTTCCACTTTCAAGGAGCAGAAAAGACTATGATGAGACTGCCTTTGCATTCGATATCGCACGACTCTACATTGAAAATGAGAAGGGTGGATTTGTGACAAAGAGTGGCAAGAGTGTTGCTTTCTCAACCGGCAGGGGCAAGGGAATCAGAATCCTCGATGCAAACGGCAACGAGCAGATTTTCAGCACAATCTCATTCAGATAACAGGTAAACGAAATGGATGCCAATAAAACCATGGTTGAGCTCTCCTTCGGTCGTGTTCCTCTCGACAGGGAGATTCTGCGCTCCATTACAGTCGGGCTGGACAAGGTCTCATCATTCATAAAGAAAGAGTATTTTGACACCTATATCGCCAACGGCGGGAGTAAGATAAAGTTTGTCACAGGAAAGAAGGGAGCGGGTAAGAGCCACCTGATGAAGCTTATGTCCTTTGATGCAAAGGACAGTGGTTTTGTAACTGTGGAGCTTGACAGCAGAGAGCTGTTGCTATCGGATTTGACGAATCTCTACCTGGCAATTTTCAAGAGCCTTGATTTTGAGGATCTTGTAAGAAAGAGTGCTGTCAACATGGTAAATTCAATCGGCTATGATTACTCTGAGAACTCGGGGAAGAGTTTCTCATCCTGGCTTGGTGACAGAGGGGAGCTCTCATTTTACTCCAAGACGGAAATCAGGGCGGGGCTGAGGAAATTCTACCAGGAAAACCCCAACTTTGATTATAATTTTGCCCAGATACTCTCTCTTCTTGCTTCCGCTTCCCTCGGGACGCTGAAACTCGACAAAGAGACGACGGATGTTGTGACAAGGTGGCTTAATGCCGACAAGACAATCAAGGTGTCAGCATTGAGGTCTCTCGGACTAGCAGGGTACAGGATTAACAAGTTCAATGCACGTTATCTTATAAGGAGTCTCTCCGAGCTTGTGCATCTAGCCGGTTACAGCGGTCTCTATGTTTCGATAGACAATACGGAGAGTATGATAAGCTCATCTTCCCTCAATCCGGTGAAGTATACGAAGATGCGCAGGGATGACGGGTATGAAGCAATAAGGGAGCTGATTGACGACATAGACACGTTCAGGTATTTCTTCCTGGTCTTCGGATTTGACCGCAGTCTCATAGATAATGAGAAATGTGGTTTTAAGAGCTACCAGGCTCTCTGGCTCAGAATCCAGAATGAGATTGTCTCGAAGAGAGTCAACCTCTATACGGACCTTTTAGACCTCGACAAGATTAATACATCCATTTATTCCGAGGAATCCATCCTCGATATGTCAAAGCGTCTTACGTCGCTTTTCTCCTCTTATGACATATCGGCTGTGCCTATGACAGGGGAGGATGCAGAGAGGCTTATGAAGGAATCGAAATACGGCGGAACTTCACTTCCGCTTTTGGTTAACAGGTTTACTCTCAAACTCGACAAGAAGGAGGAAAATTGATGGATTACGAAGCACGTCATCTCATTGAGGCTCTCCGTTCCGGTGTTCCGTCACGAAGAGTCGGCAAATATTTCTCCTCTTCCAGGAAGGAACTTATAAACTCCATAAAGGATGACATGGAGGAAGTGAGCGAGGGAAAGAGTAAAGGTCGTGTAATTATTGGAAAGTATGGAGAAGGCAAGACTCATATGCTCAACACCATATTTTCAATGGCACAGGAAGACAATTATGTAGTGTCGCTTGTCTCCATAAGCAAGGAGACTCCTCCGAACAATCTCAATGTACTTTACAGAAGGATTCTTGAAAACACATACCTCCCCGGCAGTAATGAGAGCGGGATATTCTCCCTCCTCGGGGGACTTGCCCCGGAAGGCGAGAAGGCTAATGAGATGTATCTATATGCATTGAGAAAGCTTTCTTCAGATAAGCTCTACTTCGTTTTCAAGGCTCTGCTCTATTCCCAGGGACATAAGGATGATGATGCTGACGCACTGGATGCAGATCTCCATGGTTACTTCATGAACCAGAGTACACTCAAGGGGCTCTACCAGAAGTATTGCGATGAGAAGATGGTCTTGAGGGAGAAGTTTGTCCAGAAGAGACATACATTTGACTACTTTGTCTTTATGGCAAAACTCTTCAAAACAATGGGATACAAGGGATGGGTTATTCTTTTTGACGAGGCTGAGCTTATAGGAAGGATGGCACGTAAGAGCAGGGAGAATGCATATCTTAATATAAACAAGTTCCTCAACCCATCAGCCTCCCTTGAAAGTGTCTACTCTGTCTTCGCATTCTCCTCTTCATTTTCTGATGAGGTTGTTGCAGGTAAGAACGAGTACAGTTCAATTGCTCTCTCTGGACGTAGTGAAGAAGAGATAAAGGCCATGACAGACACCCTTGACAGGATTACAAACGGCTCTGAGCTCGCTCAATTGAGCAGAGATGAGCTTGACTTGTCTGTCACAAGTATTGTGGATCTCTACAGAAAGGCATACGAGAGGGATATCGAGTGTGATACGGGTGCCCTGCTTGATGTTGCCTCCAGAGCAGGATTCCTACTCAGGACCAAGATACGTGCAGTCATCGAAGCTCTTGATCAGATTTATCAATACGGCAATATGGGCGATGTTGAGACCACCCGGGTTCAGGGGGAGGATATATCTGAAGTGTTGAACAGTTACTTCGACATGCCTGACGAGGAGTGACAGAAAACTTGTTTTTATCCGGGGAGCCATGTTAGGCTCCCTCTCTTGGTTTATGCTTTCTTCTCAGCTATGACGAGTTTGATAATCTGGAGAATAACCATAATGCTGAGAGGAACAAGAATGGACTTCAAGGCAATTCCCATATTCACATTATCTGCCAGGTAGCCTACTATGCTCGGCATGGCTACTGCACCTATTGTGGCTACAGCTATGCATGTCCCGGTAGCTACAGTTGATTTGTTGTACTTTGCCTCATTGGTGGAGAGCACCGTTGGATATATTCCGCCCATACTCAGTCCTATGCACAGCACACTTATTGCAGCAAGAACGGATGACGTGGTATTGACCAGGATGGTTGTGAAGATGAGCATTCCGGAGCCGAGGAACAGGATTATCCTCTCCTTTTTAAGTTTCTTTGAAAGTGCCGCTGTTATGAGACGGGAGAGTAGAATCATCAGCCACAGGAGGGACGCCATTGCATTTGCGAGGGAAGACGGAAAGATTCCCTGTCCCAGAAGATATGTAACAAGCCAACCCATGAACGTTGATTCTCCGCATAGATAGCAGAAGAGTATTGCCGTATTCAGCCAGAATGAGAATGAGTGGGGAATTGTTCCGTCATCTTTTGTCTTCTTTGCCTTACTGTTAGAGAGGTCAGACTTAAGAAAGAGAAGGAGAGCCGAGAACATTCCTATTGAAATTATGATTGCCGGTACCCGCCACAGATTCCCGCATATGACAACGATAAATGGAGAAATGAATGCTCCGATGGCGAATGATGCATGTAGTAGATTCAGGCCGGCAGCCTTGTTTCCTGCATACTGTCCGACAAGTACGTTTGTGATGTTGCTCATCGTGCCCCTTCCGACGCCTAGACATACAAAGGCAATAAGAAGGAGTAGAGGATTACCTGTTAGGACCATAATGACAAAGCCTATGACGATTCCGGAGCCGAGGATGAAAGTGCTTTTTTTGCGTCCTATTGCATAAGGAAGAAATCCCGAGAGCCAGACTGCCAGGAGATTTCCAATTTGATTGATTGATAACAATGTCCCCTGAAATGAGAAGGAAAGTCCCCCCTCATTGATTATGTATGGAAGAATCGAGCCGAGTACATTGGCCATCATTCCGCTGAAAAAAAAGGCATAATAAGCTCTGTATAAAAGTCCGCCCTTATTGTCACGGACATCAAGAAAACTATTTAAAGACATTGGTTTCCCATCCTTTGGTATTTTTTATATTACCTGTGCTTCTGCTTCTTGGCTAGTGGGGACTATCTAGAAGGGAAATAATCTGTTATCCTTCACGCTGTTAGGAAATTATATGCACAAAAAGTTTATTCTATTCTTCCTTTTGATATTTCTTACTGTTTCGTTATATGCCGGGAATTATGTAATCAGAAATTATACTTTCGATATAACCGGAAAGACAAAGGAGTGGGCAGTTAGAAAATTAATAGTCCCGGAAGGTAGAGAAAGCTTTTCAGACACAAAATCCCTTTTGGATGCGCTTGACAGCAAGAGACAGCTACTCTACAACAAGCGTCTTTTCAGGAGTGTGGATTATGCATATACGGAAACAATTGAAGACGATACGACTTACGTTGACGTTATCTATACAGTCGTTGATGCCAAGGCAATATTCTTTCTTCCTTACCCCAAGTATGACTCGAACTACGGGGCCAGACTGGGTTTGAGGTTCATTGACTCTAATGTCCTTGGAACATTCTCAAGTTTCTACAGCGTGGTACGGGTTACGGTAATGCCCTGGGATTTCTCCACAACATCATATGAGGCTGATCTCAAACTCAGCGACCTTAAGATAGGACAGGCCTCATTGAGTATGGCTTTCACCGGGACTGCCAGCCAGACTGAGGGGCTCAAAACATACGATGGAAGCATAAGCGCATCAGATATCGCCCTCTTCGGGGGACCGTCTTTGGCTGTGGGCTTCGGTGTGAAGGAAAACGGAAGCGAACTACAGTACTCGGGTTCATCTTCTCTTTCCGGCCTTCATATAGGGGAAGTGGCATTGTCACCGTCAATAGCTGTCCTGATATATAAAAAGAGCCGAAGTGAGAGTTACATAACCCCGTCTCTTACTGTTTCGAACATAATCCTGGGAAATGTGAAACTCAGCTTTACCGATACTGTGAAGCTCATGGACAGTAATCACTTCAGACTTGGTACATTGACCCATTCCACTGTTCTCTCCTTCAGGGAAGGTGTGATTTCAAAATACGGTTACGGTCACACATTCACATATAAGCCACATCTCTCACTCCAATTTGACAATACATTGAGCTATAAAGCTTCAGACACCACAACTCTCTATTTCTATGAAAATTTCACCTTTACGGGCTCTGATTTCTTCTTCTCTGCTGTTAATACCGGTGTGGGGCTCAGCCAGGAAATCAAAGTCGGCGAACACATCTCACTGACTCCCACGCTCCAGCAATTCCTGAGGGCCGACTTCAGTAAGGGAGAGAATGTTGACTGGGATCTGTATTGCACATTCTCCGGCTCTGCCAGCGGAGACTATGTCAACTGGGAGGGAAACTTCAGACAAGGCGTGAAATATTCTTTCTCGGTTGCAGAAACATGGTCAGAAAATTATGGGGTAAGAAATATTACAGGAGAGGATAATGATAGGCTGGAACTTATCCTTTTCAAGAACATAGGCGGATGGTTCAACCCGTCAATGAGGGTTCTCTTCAACTATACACGTAATGCTGTAGCTAAGAAGGGTTCGATCACGGGAACTGACTCTGGTTCTCTTGGAGAGTATATCAGGGGAGTAAGAAACAGCACTATCTCCTCTGACGGCAGGGATAAAAACATGATTGCCTTTGTCTCTAACCTCAATCTCCTTTTTGTCTTCCCGCTTCCTTCCTTCTTGTCCAGCTGGGTTGACACTTATGCAAACTTCTTTGCCGACTATGCTGTGACACAACTTAGCGAAGTCGATACTCCTTACCATTATCTTGGAATAGGTGTGGAGGGGATTGGAATATTGAAGGATCATCCGAACTATCCGGTAAGACTCTCCATAGGTATGGATGCAAGAAAACTGGGTGACTACCTGAAGGGGAAAACCGCATCCACTGACTTTATGGAGATTTACTTCGGCCTGGATTTCTTCTTCTAGGACGGGAAAATCGGGCATTGTTGTCTTATGTGTATGGTTTTGATTTAAAAGGTTTCTGCCACTCTTTTCTTTGTAGTCAACTGGGTTGAAAAACTGTTATAATTGCCAGGCTGAGAGGAGAAGGATGGGTTACCTTTTTCTTTACAGTATTTTAGATTACATAATTTGTATTTGGAGAGCATATGAAGCGTGTTGTTTCTCTTCTGGCTATTCTGTTATTTCTTCTCTCTTTTGTTAGTGCAGAGAGTTATCTTTCCGTATCACTATCGAGTGATGCCTACCGTATAATCGACACTGCTGAGATACGCGGAATCATTCCGTCCCAGAGTGATGTAAAGCCTTATACAGTCTCCTCTGTCAGGAATCTTCTCTCTATAATCTCCTCTTCTGATAAAACAACAAGAAGTGAGAAAGAGGCGATCAAAAATATCCTTGCCGACCTTGATAAGAGTTACGGCACATCCTCTGAGGGCTCTGTTTTTAATACCGGAAGTATATCATTCAATAAGGGTAATACCTCTGTTGCGATAGGAGCGAGAGCTGAGGCTAAGGAGACTTACGGCCTATATGATAATGCCTTTGATTCGAGAAATACCGTCAATGTGTTTGTCAGGGGTGATTTCTTTGATGCCTTCTCCATCAATATGGATCTGTCGATGCTCTTCAACAAGCTTGACCACAGGGCATTTCTTATCACAGACTTCCGGGATAACTGTGACGGCTTCTATCTCAATATGTCGAAGAGTGACAAATTCGGATGGACTAGCCCGTTTAAGGTATATGCATTCGGGACGGGAATGAACCCCGAAATTGCTGCATCAATCTTCAATAATGCACTTACAGTCCGTTTCGCTTCAATTGAACGCGACTGGGGTCCGGGACTCAATAACCTTGGCCTCTCAGCAAGTGCAAGAAGCTTTGATGCCTTTGAATTTACGCTGTCACCTGCATCATGGATAAGCTTCTCGGTTGCAATAGGGTCCCTTGGAAAGTCATTCGTTACAATGGAAGGGGAAGCTCAATATATAGGAGACAAGACACTCCAAAGCAGTGTCTATGATAACAATTTCTCGATACAGAGAGTTGAGATAGAACCTTTTGAGGGTTTAAGAGCGGCTGTCTATGAGTCAGTAATATGGCGTAAGAGGTTCGAGCTGGCGTATCTCAATCCGTTCGGTGTGTATATGTTTGCCCAGAACTACATAGGAGATATGGACAACATCCTCATCGGACTTGATGCGTCCTACACATGGAAGGGAGTGGGAAAGTTTTATGCATCTCTCGCAGTTGACGAGATGAACAGCACAAAGCTCTTCTGGCCGAGAAATATAATTTCCTATCAAGCAGGAGCGGTGTTCAATGTACCGTATTCAGACTTTTCTACTCTTACACTCCAGGCTACATATGTATCTCCGTTCTTCGGTACACACTATGTTGTGAAGGCTGAGAAGAATCCATGGGGAAGTACGGCTATGGGGACTGCGTACATAAACAAGGGGAACACCCTGAGCTATCCGCTCTATCCTGATTCTCTGGAGTTCCTCCTCTCATTCTCCACTACCATTACTGAGTGGAACACAAGTTTGACGTTCTTGATCAGAGATCAGATGAGGAGTGCACAGTATTCGACAGATGAATACGGTACCACATTGGGCACTCTTTATAATTACTATTACTCCGATATTACCGGAGGTTACCAGAAGAGGGACCTCTTCTCTTATATCTGGTGCAACAGCCTGGACTTCTCCTTGACTGCAAAGAAGCATTTTGCATCTCTTCCGTTTGATATAAACACAGGAGTGCAATGCATTGTCGAATCAAAGAGGAGCTACACATTCAATGAGAATGTTGTTGAGTATGATTATTATGACTTTGTCGAAATCACAGACAGAAGAACCAACCCGGGTAATGGTACTGTCATGGGTGATGACTGGACGACAAAGACGAAGCTCAATCTGATGGTAGGCTTCAGCATATATTATTGAGGGAAAAAGATGAGAAGATTCTGTTTTGTTCTTTTTTTATTACTCTCTGTTGTTTCTGCTCTGTATGCAGAAAAGAGCATATACAGCGTGATGTCGGGATACTCTCCCGAGGTGGCTGAGGCGCTTCTCTCCGGAGAGACTATCCAATACAGTTCCACTGATGGCGATATCGTCTCCTCCATAGCCTTTGACGGCACAGAGGGAAAGGAAAAGGCTGTGGATGCTGAAAGTAGCAGCGGTTCATTTACTGTCGGGGTCTCTGCATTCGTTCCCTATCCTGATGGCTGGGAGAATATGAGCCACGATGAGAAAAAGAAGGAGATACTCAATACACTTTTGAAGGTATCATCTATTAAGGGGATTACATACATATCACACTCTGCCGGTGATAAACCGAAGGTGCTTTTCTCGGAGGCATATACACTTACATCTGCAACCAAAGGCAAAAAGGCATATGATGTGGAGTTTAGTGCAGCACCAGAGGAATATGAGTATGAAATAGCTGCATACCTTAAGGACAATATATTCGGTGGAAACACATACATAATCGATTATGACATAAACAAGGACGAAATCTTCGTTACATTCACCAACAAGGATAAGCTTAAAGTTTTCTTTGTTACTATCCTCGATAGCAATGAACTCGATATGTGTGTTGATGTCCTCATGACAGAGGAGGGGCTTGCCCTCTTCGCAATGACAGTCGTCGGGAGGGATCCTGTTTTCAAAACTCCATTTGGCTCCATTGAACTTCCTCCGTCATTTCTCAAGAGGATTATTCCTCTTAAAGATTGGTTCGTATCGGAAATCAACAGATGAAAAAAATATTGCTCTTCCTGATATTCCTTCTCCTGTCATTCTCCCTTGCTGCCAACAGCCAGGAATATTATCCCGTCACATCCTCTCTCTGGCAAAAGGTAAACCAGCTCTGCCATGTGGCAGGAGTCGTCGGCCCTAGCTCCAACGGTCCTGTTACGGCTGATGAGATGCTTATTGCACTAAAACGGGCGGAGAAGGTTCTCGGAGAGGATAATTCCCTTGTCAGAGAATGCAAAGCAAAGCTTTCCGGTGATATGGCAATATATGCTGACGAGTTCGGCACAATCAATCTCTCCGGGACTATTGCACCGGAAGTCTATGCACAGACGGGTAAACCATTCGGAGAGAGCACATCAGACTTTCACTTTCCATATGATCTCGATGGGGACTGGTTTATAAAGAATACAAGGGAGACTAATGCTCCTATATGGGTGACACTTGAAAACTCAATAGGGAATATTCTTTATTCACGTTTTGTGCTTGAGGTTGAGCAGGCGATAAGTAAGGAGAATGATACAAATCCCATCTGGAACCGATATTTTCATTCCCAATTCTTTGAGTCTACTATCTTTAGAAATTTTCCCCGAGATGCGGGAGTTTCCGTAGGTAGCAGTGGCCTGAGTTTGATTATTGCAAGAAGCAGAGTCTCTCTCGGTGAGGGGTATACGGGAAATACTGCTATCGGTGATAACTTTGATTATCAGGAGTTCATGAAAGCCGGGTTCTATACAGAGCATACATCTGTTCATATAAACATCACGACATTTGACTCTTCTCGTCAGACATTTCTCAACGGGGAGCCTCAACACAGTAATCTGACAGAGCCCTGGAGCCTTGTTTCCTCCCGCTTTACAGGTTACCGGGAGCTCAGGCACTCTGCTGTATATGAGCTGAATCTCTTCGATAACTTTAGAATAACAGGAGCATTCATAACCCTTCTTGACACTACCACCGCTTTCGATATCAGATACCTCAATCCCTTCATGATCATGCATAACTATTTCAACTACAAGGAAGAAACCATCCTGGAAGGCAATAATCTTGTTTCTGTCGATCTTTCATGGACTGTGGCAAAAAAGTGGAATGTTTATCTGCAAGTCACAATGGACCAGCTCCAGCTTGCAAGTGAAGTTGACAGGGAGACACAGGAGTTCGGTTACGTATCTCCAAATGCATGGGGAGCACTCTTCAATGTCTCCTATTCAGATATCGTAAAGGACGGGCTCTTGAATATCTGGGCCGAGACTGTCTACAACATGCCCGGCATGTATCTCAATACTAAGTGCTATGACGAGAATGGTAATGTTACAAACAAAAAGAACGGCAATTATTGCTTCTCCCAGGATTATCTTGTCGGCTACAAGAGGACAGAATGTGACTATGACGACATATCGTACGGTGGGTATGTGTATGGTGGTGACTGCCTTGTCTTTGCACTTGGCGGGTCATATGTTATGCCTTCCTTGTTCTCTGTGAAAGGCTCTGTTCTCTACATGGCTCACGGGGAGAAGGGAAGGGGGAAAGACAAAGAAAATTATACCCTTGACGGTATTGATAATGAAGAGAGCCTTTGGCGATTTTCACTTTACGGCGTTGTTGAACACACTTTCGTTGTTAAGGCTGAAGGAGAGATCAGAATACTTGACTACATGTCTCTCTCCCTCGGCGCAGCATATTCCTGCAGGTGGAATTTCAGAAACTGTCCCGACTCCACATTCTCCAACTTGCAGGGGTACATCGGGTTTAAGATTTCGACTGAGGGAGTCAGTCTGATCTGACCAAACAATATTTCTCCCCGCTTAAAGGCAAGTGTTAAGAGATAAGCTGCAGGAGAGATAGATATTTAAGTGAGATCACAAGACTTGATTTGAACTGCAGCGATATGGCTTAATCGAAGAAATTTCACCCGAAATATGTGCCTTCAACTCTCTTATGTCAATATCGTTTTGCAAATTGAGAAAATACCTGTCCGACACACCAAAAAAACGGGCAAGTCTCAGAGAAGTGTCAGGATTTATCTTACGGCTGTTGTTGAGGATGGCCTATATTCTCGATACAGGGACATGTATCTCATGTGCCAACCTATAGGATGAGAGGTTCAATGGGGTCATAAACTCTTCTTTAAGAATCTCTCCCACTCTCGGTATCTCAATGCAATTCATCGCACTCTTCTCCTCTTTCGTCTTCTTATACTACTCAACATCGTTTCTTGAGGCAATGCTGAATAAAAGCCCCAGCCGGAGCTGGAGCCTCAATGATGCTATTCCCATTGTTTTATTCCCTGGAGAATCTTTTCTTCGCTTCGTCTCTTCGGGTCTATTTTGAACTCCACCTTTTTGACAATTCTTGTCATGACGGCGGCAATTACGAAGTAGATTATTGCTGTGGCAATAAGCGGGAAGAATGCCTCGTAGGTACGGCTTCTCACCAGGTCCGATATCTTTGTGAGATCAAGAACCGCTATGTAGCCGACGACGCTACTCTCTTTTATCAAGGTAACAATATCATTACGGTAGATAGGAAGGAAGTGCTGTGCAGCCTGCGGCAGTAATATTTTGAAGAAGGACTGGCTGTCGGTGTAGCCGAGAGCCTTTGCTGCCTCAAGCTGTCCGTCCGGGACTGCCTTGCATCCGACACAGAGCATATCGTACATGGAGCAAGAGAAAATCAGCGTGAATCCCACAACACTCACCCACATGCCGCCAAGTCGTGAAGAACCGAATACTATGTAGTAGAGAATCATCAAAAGAAGGACAGTTGGCATACCCTCAATAAGCCAATTGTAGAAGCTGTTTAGGGCGTTCGCGAATCTATTGCCATGCCTGCAAGTGAGATAGATGCAGAAGCCGAGAAGGGTACCGAGGACTATCGAACAGACTGTAATCAGAATAGTAACTCCTGCTCCTTGAAGGAAGAGCTGCCATCTGTTTTCCCTGATAAATGTTTTCTGGAAGCTGGATCCGAGTTTTTCAAAGAACCCTGCACTGCTACTGTCCTCTCCAATCACGACAAGGTTAATAGGGGTAGTGTAGTAGACATCCGAGAGTGTCCCGGTCTCATTGCGCTCCTCACTTACAACTATATTCATTCCAATGTCGTATTTTCCTGTCTCAACGCCGGGGGCAATTGCCTCGAACGGAACCTCATAGAACACAGGCTCATAGCCATAGGCAAGACAGAAACGTGATATGAACTCAACATCATAGCCTGAGAGCTTACCATTGCTTATGAAGGAAAACGGTTCGTAACCGCCTTCCACAGCAATTGAGATTTTCCCGTTCTCTCCCGTAAACGGGTCAAGGGTGAATGTGCTTGTTTCCGGGTCAAAGTTATTGATCCAATAGTCATAGAGACGCTCTGAAGTGCCGTCCGCATTGCAAGTGGCGATGAATTCATTGAGCTCTCCTAGAAGTCTCTCCTGCTTATCATTATTGCCGATTATACATGTTGCGTTGATATATCCGGCAACCTCGTCAAGTGTCTCAAGTTCAGGATGGTTGGCCTTCTGGATGCCGTAGCTGACGCCTTCAATGAGGTATGCATCGACCTTGCCACTTGTCAGGGCATAGATCATGTCATTCGGCATTGTGTAATACTGGAAGGTTGTGTCCGGGACCCTGTCCTTTATGAGCTCCTCGTAAAGAACAGCTGTCTGGACAGCTATGTTTTTGCCGTTCAGAGCCTCGATAGGGGTATCTTTCGGATACTTTGCTGCTAAGAGAGGGGAACATAGAGCCAGAAAGAGTAAGAACAATGTTATGAGTTTTATGTTTTTCTTCATTTTCTTACTCCTCCACCCAGCCGAAGCTTATGTCTATGCGGTTCACGTACCCGTCCGGATCTTCTGTCTGGTATTCCTTGAGGACTGTGGTCTTATCTCCGATGATGGAGAGGAAGAGCTCGTTGTCGCTCTTTGTGGCCTCGGCAGGCTCTCCCTTGTAGCGTACAAAGAGGGAGAGTGTGTCACTCTTCTCAGAATATTCGACTGTGGCTATTATGTCCGGGTCATCCTCGTAGGCAGCAATGTTATTTATACAGATTTCCTCGATTGCAATGCTGAGCTTGCTCAATCGCTCTGACTCTATGAGAAGTTTCTCGCCGTAGAGCAGGAGCTCGTCATTCATGGCCTCCAGGTCAAACTCAGTGGAATTAATCCTGTAGACAAGTGTTGTGAGACGTTTGACAAACCTTCTTGTCTTCTCTTTCTGCGGGTGATCGAAAATCTGTTTCGGTGTGCCTTCCTCATAGATTCCGCCTTCGTCCATAAAGAATATTCTGTTGGAAATCTTGCGGGCAAAGTCCATTTCGTGGGTGACAATCATCATTGTACGGCCTGACTTGGCAAGCATCTTGATTACTGACTGGACCTCTCCGATCATTGATGGATCAAGAGCAGAAGTGGGCTCATCAAAGAGAATGATTTCTGGATCCATTGCCAGGGCTCTGGCAATAGCGACACGCTGTCTCTGGCCTCCGGAGAGCTCATCCGGGTACGAGAATACCTTTGTAGCAAGACCTACACTCGTGAGGAGCTCCATGGCCTTGTCATAGGCTTCCTGCCTGCCGCGGGAGAGAAGTGTAATCTGCGGATCCATTATGTTCTCAATCACTGTTTTGTGCATAAAGAGGTTGAAGGACTGGAATACCATTCCCATCTTCTTTCTTACAGCATTGAGGTCACATCCCTTTTGTGTGATATCGACACCATCGACTATTATCTCACCGCTGGTCGGTTCCTCCAGCATGTTAATGCACCTTAAGAGTGTACTCTTACCGGTGCCGCTGGGTCCTATGACTGCGATGACGTCCCCATTGTTAATGGTGACGTTGATGTCTTCGAGTGGACAGCAGTCATCAAACTCCTTACGTAAATGCCTAAGTTCAATCATTTGGCATAACCCTTTGGAAAAGAAATCTTTTCCCCCAAAAAATAATGCCGGAAACCCGGACACATGAGGTGCAAACTGCACCCACCAAAGCATGCACGCTTTATTGTCCACAAATGGGGGGTCTTTGCAATACCTCATAACTAATTTTGTGCAAATAAATGGACAATTGCTCAGAATTTGATGTTGAAGGCAAGGCTGAAAGGAGTCACTCCCATCTTTACGTCATCGGATAGAGTGTGCAGCCAGGGAATTGCAAATCCGATGAGGGAGCCGAGTGTCGCTCCGGCAATAACATCTGTCATGAAGTGGCTTCCACTGAGAATTCTCAGTGCTGCTGTTGTAAATGCAAGAGAATATACCCCTGCTGTAACAGGTATTCTCCAACTGCTTTCCGGATTATATTCACTGAATGTGTATGCTGTGAATGCTGCTGTTGCAAAGGCGAGGGTGGTATGCCCTGACGGAAATGATTTATGCCAGTCATCTTCTTTTTCTACTGGAGGATTCTCATAATACAGGTAAGGACGATCGCGGCTTACTATGTGCTTTAATATTTCCTTGGCTCCCCAGCTCAGAAGAAAGGTCTCTGCATACATCACAGTGACAGTCCCGAGTCTCTTCTCCCCACTGAATGCAGTGACAAGAGGAGTGGCAAAAAGAGAAATATCCACCACTGTTGCCGCCTTATCGAGCGATGGGTTGTACTCTATCATGAAAGAACGGTCAAAACTGTTAACCTTATTCTTGTCGAGCGGAGTATATGCCATAAGGCTTGAGGCTACGATAAAAAGGACCAGAGCCAGGATAATTTTCTTTTTCATGTTGATATTGTAAAGAAAAAGACCGGGTTGAAAAAGCACCCGGTCTTATCTGAATGTGAGTCAGTTATCTGATTCTCAGTTCTGTGTCGATATCGAAGAATCTTGCTTTCTCCATGTTGACAAGGAGAGATACCTTCTCGCCGACTGTAGGAATAACGGACGGGTCAATCTTACCGACTATGCTGGCATTGTCTGTTGTAACATAAACCTGAGTCTCACTTCCAAGAGGTTCAACTACGCTGACAGAGCCGTTGATTGTCTTTCCTTCCTGGACTGCATGTGAGAATTCCACATCTTCCGGTCTTATACCGAATGTGACCTTCTTGCCCACATATGGAGCGAGGAACTTAGCCTGTGCTTCTGTCACATCAAGTGTGAACGAATTGCTCTTGAGGAATGTCCTATCTCCGGTCTTCTCTACAGAGACAACCATGAAGTTCATCGGTGGTGATCCGATGAAGCCTGCGACAAACTTGTTGTCAGGCTCATTGTAGAGTTCCATCGGACCTCCGATTTGCTGGATGACGCCGAGCTTCATGACGACGATCTTGTCAGCCATTGTGAGAGCCTCGACCTGGTCATGTGTAACGTAAATCATGGTTGCCTGGAGCCTATTATGGAGGTTGCTGATCTCAGCTCTCATCTGGACCCTCAACTTTGCATCCAGGTTGGAGAGAGGCTCGTCAAAGAGGAAGACCTTAGGATTACGGACGATGGCTCTTCCTACGGCAACACGCTGTCTCTGTCCACCGGAGAGAGCTTTCGGCTTTCTCTCAAGGAGTGCCTCGATGTCGAGGAGCTTTGCAGCTTCTCTTACTCTCTGGTCAATCTCTTCCTTTGGTAGCTTTCTGATTTTCAGGCCGAATGCCATGTTGTCATAAACTGTCATATGAGGGTAGAGGGCATAGTTCTGGAATACCATTGCGATGTCCCTATCCTTTGGAGGAACGTCATTCATGACCTTACCGTCTATGGTCAGGGTACCTGATGAGATATCTTCAAGACCTGCAACCATACGCAGCGTGGTACTCTTACCACAGCCTGACGGGCCGACGAGAACAACAAATTCCTTGTCTTCGATTTCGATGTTGACATTGTCTACTGCCTTGACGCCACCATCGTAAATCTTGCAGATGTTCTGTAAACTTACTGCAGCCATTTATTTCTCCTTTTTTAGTGATACCTAATTTTCACCCATTAATAATGAAAAAACAAAGATTTTGTTTGGCTTCTCAATATATTCTTTGCTTGAAATGTCTCTTTATGCAATTTAAAATGTCTAAAAAGTGAGATTCAGTCATTATGCCTAAGATATTCACCCCATCTGAACGTGACAGGATAGAGAAGACACTTCTGTCCGTTGCAGGAGACTGTCTTTCTCTCTATGGGGTAAGAAAGACGACAGTCGACGAGATAGTGAGCCGCGCCCATGTAGCAAAGGGAAGCTTCTACCTTTTTTATGACTCCAAGGAGGATCTTTTCCTCTCCCTCTTTGATTCTTTTGTCTCCTCTCTAGAGAATGAGTATCTTGATATGCTTCAGGAAGTGGATGAGAACCACATAGTGACATCATTGACGAAGATATTCTGCCACATAGCCAGGCTATTTTATGAGAAGGGGATATTCCGCTTCCTTGATGAGGAGAATATGGCTCTCATAAGGAGAAAAATTGACAGCAAAAAATATTCTCTCTTTGAAGAAAACGCAGAGAGAATATTCGGAACAATCTTTTCATACTTCTCAATTGATGGGAGTGATGATATAAAAAGATTCATGAAAGCTTACAAGGCTGTCCTCTCACTCTTTCTCATTGAAGGAGAAAAAGCTGAGGAGACAGTAAAATTGCTTATTCGCGGGCTTGTCCTTCAGCTTGTTGAGTAGAATCAAGTTTCTCGATAAGGACACGCACAATGCGCTTGTCTTCAACCTTAAGAACGTGAATCTTCGCTTTGTCAGTCTCAACATCGAACTCATGGCCGTCTCTTGGAATGGTAGAGAGCTTCGACATTATGAATCCTCCCACAGTGTCATAGTCTTCACTCTCCGGAAGCTCGATAGTTGTCTTCTCATTGAGATCTTCAATAAGTGTATCTCCGCTGACGGACCATTTGTTTTCTCCTACCGGGATAATCTCGGCTTCTTCAACGGCATCAAATTCGTCGTAGATGTTTCCTACAATCTCCTCAATGAGATCTTCCATTGTGATGATTCCCGCCGAAGAACCGTACTCATCAATAACGATGGCAAGGTGGACCTTCTTTGCCTGCATGTCAGCAAACAGCTTGTCTGCATGGATTGAATCAGGAACAAGATAAGGCTCCCTTATGAGGTCTTTGAGGGGTTTCTTGTCCTTGCTGTTGAGGTTGAGGAGGAATTCCCTTGCAATGAGAATGCCCTTTACATCATCATGATCTTCTCCATAAACGGGATAACGTGAAAATCCTGATTCTTCGATGTCCTTAATGATTTCATCCTCAGTTGCATCTTCCTGAATCCACAAGGCATCACTGTCCCTTGTCATTATCTCATCGACTGGGGTGTCATTGAATTCAAATACATTCTGTATCCACTCCTTTTCATCTTCCTCAATTGTTCCCGATTCCCCGGATGCATCAACCATGAGTCTGATGTCTTCTTCAGTGACTTCCTCCTCAGCTCCGTCCGTCTTGAGATTGAAGAGTTTGAGGACAAGGTTGGTGCAGAATGAGAGGAGGGCAACAAATGGTTTGAAAACAACGCTGAGCCCGCTTACGAAGCCTGCAACTTTTCTCGACCAGCCCATTGCCTTCTGCTGTGCAATTCTTTTTGGAACAAGTTCTCCGAATATGAGGGTGAAAAACGAAATGATGATTGTAATGATGATGACTGCAATCGAGTTCAGAAGTGTAACTGAGCCCGGGCATCCTATGCTCTGAAGCCAGTCAACAAGATGCTCGGAGAGAACATCTGCCGAGAAAGCTGCTCCCAGGAAGCCTGCTAGTGTTATGCTGATCTGTATTGTAGAGAGAAAACTTGATTGGTTTTCAACCATTTTCAGCAATTTTGCTGATGTCTTGTCACCTTCTTCTGCCTCTTTTTTTAGCTGAATTGGATTAAGCGATATAACTGCAATTTCAGTGCCGGCAAAGATGGCGTTAACAAAAATAAGGAGAACCTGGAGTATGAGAGTGGATTGTACTGTCATTTTTCCTCTCCTTTTTTGTTCTTGGCGAGAGGGGGAACCTCATCCGAATCCGAATTAAGTGATGCGTAGTGGCTACTATGGCCGTCGTCCATTAAGATAAAATCTTCCTTTGCACTTTTTGCTGTGCGTTGTACTAATAGAAATAATAAGAATAGTTGGCTTCTTCGTCAATGTTTGTGCCTGTGGTGGTGAGAATGGTGGAAAAGATGAAGGATAACACAACTTTTTCAAAAGTTAGGTACTAAAAATCACCGAAATTGAGGCTTTA